>JANMHK010000217.1:0-20126 GCA_031375135.1 Sphingobacteriales bacterium
GATTTTGTTTTTCATCTTCCTAATCACCTGCAGCAACCTTGTTCAGGCGCAGTCGAGTAAGCCAAACATCATTTACATACTGGCCGATGACCTGGGCTACGGCGACCCTGGTTGTTATAATCCTGCATCAAAGATCAAGACACCGGCTATTGATGGACTGGCCCGTGATGGCATGATGTTTACCGACGCACATAGCGGCTCGGCGGTATGTTCGCCTACGCGTTACGGTATATTAACCGGCAGATATTCCTGGAGATCGAGATTGCAGTCAGGCGTACTATGGAGCTATGATCAACCATTGATCCCGAATGAAAGGATGACGGTGGCAAGATTTTTGAAAGATAACGGGTATGCCACCGCCTGTATTGGCAAATGGCATCTCGGTCTCGGATGGCAGACGCTACCAGGGCAAGAGTCTGCAGGGCCTGATCGAAAGATCGATTTCAGCGCTCCACTGACAGCAGGTCCCAATACCATCGGCTTCGAATATTTCTACGGCATCACCGCCTCCCTGGATATTCCACCGTATTTGTGGATCGAGAATAATAAAACAACAGCTACCAGCATCGATACCATTGCAGAAAGAACTGGCAAAGCATTCTGGCGTAAAGGTCCGATCGGAAATGATTTTAATCATGAAGAAGTATTACCGCAGATCGCGGAAAGATCGATCGCCTATATCAAAGAACAGGCAGCCACAAAGAAGCCATTCTTTCTGTATATCCCTCTAACATCACCACATACCCCGATATTACCTGACGGAGCGTATAACGAAAAATCGGGGCTGAATGAATATGGTGATTTTGTCATGATGACTGATGCGCTCGTGGGTCGAGTACTTGAAGCAGTTAAACAAGCCGGTATAGATCAGAACACGATGGTTATTTTCACCAGCGACAATGGTTGTTCTCCATCCGCAAACTTTAAGGAACTCAATGCCAAAGGACATTTTCCTAGCGGACCCTTTCGCGGCGCAAAAGCAGATATCTGGGAAGGCGGACATCGTATCCCGTTTATTGTAAAATGGCCGGCTAAAGTGGCCGCTGGTTCATCATCTTCCAAAACCATTTGCCTCACCGACCTGTTCGCAACTACCGCTGACTTGATGGGAAAAACACTTCCGGCTGATGTGGGGGAAGACAGTTACAGTATGCTTCCGATTCTACTGAACAAAAAAGGATTTGCCCGCAAAAGCACGATCCACCATTCTGTCGAGGGCAAGTTCGCCATACGCGAGGGCAAATGGAAACTCATCTTTGCTGCAGGAAGCGGTGGCTGGGCGAGCCCTACTGAAAAACAAGCATTGGAACAAAAGCTTGAACCCCTTCAACTGTACGATCTAGACGCAGATCCGGGAGAAACTATCAACCTCGCTTCCAAAAATTTGTCCATTGTTTCGAAACTGACTCAGAACATGCAACGCATAATAGAAAATGGACGAAGCACGAAAGGCAAGGCCCAGCAGAATGATGTAACGGTGAAGTTTCGTTAGTTAAACAGACCTTAATGAAATATTTTTGATAGTATCATTTGATACGATCATGAAACCTCCTTATGATATTACGCGAGGTATCAGTCCGCCCATAACTTACCCCAGGTATCCATGTCTGCATCGTCTATCTGATACTTTCGGCCGAAATTCAAAACGAAGAAAAAACCTCCATCCCCGCTAACCTTCATACGAAGGGGCTTGCCTTCGCTGAATCTGGCCACGGCATAACTATAGCCTTTCCAAATGGTAACCACCTGCGCCTTGGTCCTTGACCTTTTCAAAAGGGGCCTGGCTTTTTCGAGATCCAAAAGATGGTGGACTTTCCCGGAAAGCTCGATCTCCTCCATCTTTTCAAAATTCCTCCCAAGGCTAGTGTCCGTATATACTTCAATTGATTGCAACTTGTCCCAATCCACTTTGGTTTTTAGTTTCAGTACCAAGACTCCCGCACTGATGATGACGGCAAAAAGGGCCACTAGTATTTTTGTCCTGGTCATGGAAAGAACATTTCTTAAATATAGGAAATCGGCGAGATCGAGGTGTTGATTTACGTTATACCCGAAATGGCGTCCGCTAGTCCTAGAGATATAACCCTACAAAATTTCAACCTTCACCTTCTTCCCCAATCCGATCTCAACAATTTTATAAAGGGTTGAAAGCTCCGGCTCTATCTGGTTATTCTCGATCCTTGAAATATAAGTTTTGCTGGTACCACTTAATGCGGCAAGCTCCTGCTGCGACAAACCTTTCTCATGCCGTGCTTCTCTGATAACGCTTCCAAAATGAAACCGGTTTGCAGGTTGATCGACCGGAAGACTGTTTTCGTAAACAACATCAGGACTAAGTTCATAGGGTTGAACGGTCTTCTTACCTTTTGTATCAACCAGCTCGATGGTAACGTTCTTCCACGATAGCGTTTGATTTCTTAGTTTGACTTTTCTGAACTCCTTTTCATCCAATAACGTGTACTCTGGGTCCCTCTTTCCAACCCTCCATTCCTTAAACAGTTTTCCAAAATCTACTACCCTGGTTTCACCATTGTTAAAAATGCAGTAGATCTCCAATCCTTTTATAGATTGGATCTTTAGAATTCGAGGAAGTTTGATCATCTTCTTCATTTCCGAATATTTGGATTCAATCGATAAAAATTGTCGAGCAGAAATTCTTTATTACCTGGCAGACCAGCCCAGTCTATGATCAACCTTTGCTGCTTGGGCGGCAACCAGCCGGAATAGATGGCTAGTGTAACTATTTCTACTAGCATCTCATGTTCTGCGTAAAGGGCATGAAAATGAGGAGGCTTATGTTCCCTAGCATAAACATCGACTTTGATCGAATTGATCTTGTGGATCGTCGGCATTACTTCGTCCATATCGCAAAGTTACCAATTTTGGTAACATGCAGGTTTAAAAATGAACCTAAAGTTCTTACTTGGCATACTTATACAAATGGCATTTTAACAGAGATTGACGAGGTATTAGCGGAAATTGTTTCACTTGGGCCGATCAGCTATCACGCATATTTCTGATGAAGCGCAGTAACGATCTTCAACATTGATCCTCAGCCCCGAACAAAGGAATCCGATCATTTAGCGTCCATTTTTCGCCGAATGGACGTTTCTGCCCGACGAATGACTTTCATCCTGATTTTCTGCGGATTAGCTTTGTCATGTAATAATCTAACCTCAAGTGAACAAACTGATCCTATTCGCCCTCGCCATCTGCCTTTCCCTTCAGATCGATGCCCGCACAAACCCGGAACTCGCTACTGAATACAAGCATACATCTCACACTGGTGACGCAGCCATGAATGCCAGCTGGGTCGTATCCGTTGCTACCCTCGATATTCACCATCAGGAAACGATCGCCACTAGCAACGCTGAAGAGCTAATCGGTTTCTTTAAATCTGTAGGCTGCCATTTCAACGAAGCTTCTTGCAAATCTTACCTCAATAACCTCATCGAGGTAAACAGCCTGGGTAAAGTGAAAACGATCTGTCATTCCACGATGATCTACCTCAAAGAATTCACGGACCAGTTCATGGCAGACTTCGCCAGGTCACATAAGAATGACGATTCCGCCCGGTCACTGCGCGACTATCTGAACAACGTGTATTACTGCTAAATTTTTCATACGCATTCCACTTGCCCTTTCTCTAAACCGCTCGCAAATAA
The DNA here is from genome assembly GCA_031375135.1 of Sphingobacteriales bacterium. Lineage (GTDB taxonomy): Bacteria > Bacteroidota > Bacteroidia > Chitinophagales > Chitinophagaceae > Pollutibacter. The sequence goes on from JANMHK010000217.1 coordinate 3,666, forward strand.
TTAGTTAAGCACTTGAATCTTAACCCCTACCTTCAAACTTAACATCTAACCATGCGCGCAGCTTGCCACACCAGTTACGGACCACCTGATGTAGTCTCTATTCAGGAAATGCCCAAACCCATTCCGAAACCCGGTGAGGTTCTAGTTCGTGTTCACGCTTCCACCATTAATAGAACCGACTGCGGGTTTCGCCTCGGCAAACCTTACGCGGTACGTCTATTTGCAGGCCTTACCAAACCCAACGTCCGCGTTTGGGGTAATGAATTTTCCGGTGTTGTGGAAGAGGTTGGTGCCGGCGTGCAGGACTTCAAGCCCGGCGATGAAGTGTTTGGCATCGATCAGAAAAAATGGGGCGCCCATGCCGAATACAAATGCATGAAGGCCACTGAACCTATTGCCCTAAAACCCGTCAACCTTTCCATGGAAGAATCTGTGGCCATTTTGGAGGGTCCCTGGCTGGCCATGAACTATCTGGAAAAAATCAAACTCGATTATCATCATTCCATCCTCATCAACGGAGCCAGTGGTTCCATCTCCAGCTCTGGCATCCAGTTGGCTAAACATTTTGGTGCACAAATCACCGCTGTAACGGATACCAAACATCTTGACCTGGCAAAAAAACTTGGCGCAGACGAGGTGATCGATTATACAAAAGAAGATTTCACCGCGATCAACAAGAAATTCGATTTCGTTTTTGATGCCGTCGGCAAAAGTTCTTTCGGCCAGTGCAAAAAATTGCTCAAGCCCGAAGGCCTTTATTTTTCCACCGACCTGGGGCCCAATTGGAATAATATCTATCTGCCCCTGCTGACCATGTTCAGCAAACAAAAAGTCATCTTCCCGATCCCCAAGGAATCAAAACAAACCGTGCTGTTCATTAAACAGCTCGCGGAAAACGGCGAACTGAAACCCGTGATCGATCGCGTTTATCCACTCGAGCAGATTGTTGAAGCGTATCGCTATGTTGATATGGGTATGAAGACAGGAAATGTCGTTATACAAATTGGCTAATTAGCTAATTGGCTCATTGACTAATTCTGTATTTTGGCATGCCGCATAATATTCTTGTATACAAGGCAAACTTATTCATCCAAACCCAATCTCAATACCCTACGGCCAAATAGAATTTCGTGGTCTTCCTTCCAACTGTTATCTTGAACATATGGAAAGTCGTGCAATGCCCCGGGTTTATAAAATCATCATGCTGTGCCTCTGCTTTCTTGGCTCTGCCAAGGAGATGAAAGCACAATTGGATCCTATTGACTCTATCCGTTACTATCTCAATCCGTATAAACCCTATGATAGCCTATATTTCGCCAGGGCTTACACTCTGGTGGCCAACTTTCCATACACGGATTCTACTTTGACAGAGATTAATAAAATCGCCGATGCCTATACACGGACAAAAAATCTCGACACGGCCTTCATCATCAAGTATTTCATTCAACAGGGCTTAAATGGTGTTGATAATGATAAAGCTATTCAATATGGAAGAACTGTATATGAAGAGTTATCGCATTACGATGGCCCTTATGCAACAATACTTAAAGGCAACACCTTGGGTTTCCTCCGGCTTCCCTACAGAAACAGTTCAAAAATCAGCGAGGGCTTCAATTTCTTCAACGACCAATTAAAATATTTTCTCACCATCAGGGATTCCTCCAATATCTCGTATTGCTACTATCTGGTCAGCGGGCTTTACAGATATTCCGGCTTGATAGAACCAGCCATCTATTCCATGAAAAAGTCTTTACTCTGGTTAAACAAAACCAATAAAGACTTTTTTATCGTTGGCGTCAGAACAGGGAACGGCTTCCAACATTATGTAAACCGCCTGGGTGTACTGGGAGAATTATCATTGATCAAAGGCGAATTTGAGCGGTCACGCCAGTATTCACGAACCGCCTTGCAACTTTCAAAATCGGTACCCTCGTTGAATACCGCTGGATACAATAAAAAGAATATCCTGCTTACTTTTATTTTATCCGGATTTATCGACAGTGCCTCGCAATTTATTTCCACGATTTCACGGGAAGATTTTACAGGTTCAAAAGACGCACTTACCGCTTACTACCAAATACTTTCAACCTATTATCTCCATAAAAAAGAATATGAGAAAGCTGATTCAATGGTAAATCTTTGCTATCAACTTGTCGAGCAATATAAAATCTCTGCTTCAGCACCCTCAGGCGTAATTAACCCCGATTATTATAGTGCCCTTATTCGCATTGAGCAGAAAGACTACCCAGCTGCAATCCGTTTCCTTGAGCAAGACCTGATCCGTGTGAAGAACGTTCGTTCAAGCCTTATTAGAGATTATGAATTGTTGGCTGATCTGTATACCAAAACCGGGCAGTATGAAAATGCAAACAAGGCCTATGCAGAATATATTGCCATTCAAAAAGCATTACAGACAGATCAGGCAAAATACGCGACACTCAGCTTCGAAACCGAACAGCAGATCGCTGCCAATGAACTCTCGTTAACTACTTCAAAAAACGAAGCGCAACTGGCCGCAACCACCCGAAACTTTTCTATTGGGATTGGGATTTTGCTAACGCTTTTAGGCATTGGTCTTTTTGCCAGATATCGTAGCCAGAAAAAAACAAATCTCGCATTGGGGCATGCATTGTCTGAACTCAAATCGAGCCAGGCCCAACTGATTCAATCCGAAAAAATGGCCTCCCTCGGTGAGCTTACCGCAGGTATCGCCCACGAAATACAGAACCCCCTCAACTTCGTTAATAACTTTTCCGAGACCAGTAAAGAATTGCTGAACGAAATGAAAACGGCACTTGTCGAAGGCAATCACGCAGAAGCTAAGGCCATTGCAGATGACGTCATTGTGAACCTCGACAAAATTCACGGGCATGGCAAACGAGCAGATTCTATTGTAAAAGGGATGCTTCAACATTCCCGTTCGGGCACAGGTGTGAAAGAAGCTACAGACCTTAACGCCCTGGCAGATGAATATCTTCGTCTCGCTTATCACGGCCAGCGCGCCAAAGACCACGTTTTCAATACTACCATAAAAACTGATTTTGATGAGCGCATCGGCAACATTAACATCATTCCTCAGGACATCGGCCGGGTTCTGCTCAACCTGATCAACAATGCGTTTTATGCTGTGGCAGAAAAAAAGAAACAGCTCGGTGATAGCTACCAACCTGAGGTGACAGTAAGTACAAGACTGGTCAGCGATCCGAAGAATCCGTCAATTCGTCAATCCGCCAATTCGATAATCCTTTCGGTGCAAGACAACGGGTTTGGCATTCCGGAGATTAACCGAAACAAAATCTTCCAACCCTTCTTCACTACCAAGCCTACTGGTGAAGGCACAGGGCTGGGACTTTCCCTGAGCTACGACATTATCAAGGCCCATGGCGGTGAGATCAGCGTACAAAGCAAAGTAGGCGAAGGGACAGAGTTTACCGTGCAAATCATTTAGCATTTCAATAAACATTTTTAAAGCCACATGAACTCAACACTTACAAACGACCAGGTAGCGTCTTACCGCGAAAACGGATTTTTGGTTATTGAGAATTTATTATCTCCTGAAGAACTTGCTTTCTGGCGAAAGGCCGTAACCGAGGCGGTTGTTGAAAGAAATGGCGTAAAGATCCCCGGCACAACCGGTAAGGTATCAGAAGATGATGGTATCAATGAAGACGCTGAGTATTACAGCAATGTTTTTGATCAGCTATTGAATCTTTGGCAGACCAATGACAAGATGAAAGAGTTGATGACGGACCCTAAAATTGGAGAAATGGCGGCCAAACTTTCCGGATCGGAAGGCATCAGGATCTGGCACGATCAGGCGCTGATCAAAAAGCCCTGGGCCAACCCTACTTCTTGGCATCTCGATACGCCTTTCTGGTCGTTCGACAGTCGTGAAGCCCTCTCCATCTGGATTGCGCTTGATGATGCCACGCCCGAAAATGGTTGCCTCTATTTCATTCCAGGCTCCCATAAGAAAACCAGCTTTGAAAACCCCGGCATCACCAAAAACATGAACGCGGTATTCGAATTCTATCCCCAGTTTGCTAAAACGGCACCTTTCTGTGCGGCGATGAAAGCAGGTTCGGCTTCTTTCCATAATGGCCTTTGTATTCACGGGGCAGGTGCCAACATGACGGCCGGTTTGCGCCGCGCGATGACCTGTGCCTACATGCCTGAGGGATCAACCTTTAACGGTAAGAAAAACATCCTGCCGGATGAATACTTCCAATCCCTCAAAGAAGGCGATCTTTTGAATAATGACGCGCAAAATCCGCGCATTTACTAATCACCAGATAACCATGATTAGTCCGGTCAAAATATGGGACTAACTAAAGATGGACTTCGCTGCAATATTCTAAGCCCTAGTGAGTTAATATGATGAAGCCCTTTTTATGGTGCCGTTAAACTCATGCTTAGAATCGCCTGTTCATTTTTTGTCCTCTGCCTCGCGCTCCAGTTAGGAGCGCAGGACCGTGCCGAACTGCTGAAAAAATACACTAGCACTGTTAACTCAATCGCCATCACAGATACCAATGATGCCGATCTCGAGGCGATAGCTACAGCCATAGGCAGCAGCCGGATCGTGATGCTGGGCGAAATGGACAATGGCGATGGTGAAACTTTTCGCGCCAAGGCCCGCATTGTTCGCTACCTGCACCAAAAACTGGGCTTCTCTGTACTGGCCTTTGAATCCGACTTCTACAGCACCAACTGGCTCTGGGATACCCAACAAAAAGGTGACTCGGCCCTGAAGGCTGTTTGGGATGTGTGGACCGAAACCGAAGAGTTCCAGGGCATGTACGAATACATCGCGCAAAGCTCAAAAGGTAAAAATCCCCTGGCCATTACTGGTTTTGACTGTCAGATTTTTTACAAACCGGGCGTACTGGATTTTATTAATCGGTCCGCTCCTTTACTCGAGTCACTGGGGCATGAAAAAGCAACAGCAGATAACTATATCTATACCCTATTGAAGGCAAATGATTACGATAGTACCAAGCGGATGCCCGATACGGCCATCAATTTTCTTCGTCGTTATACCCTCCAGGTCATGGCTGATCTAAAGGCCCGCCCCGAACTGGATAGCACCGGCATGTGGATGCAAACATTCTCTAGTATGATGGGCAATGCTGCAAACTGCTGGTTAAACAGAAAAGTTCCCGTGGGCTATAATTTCCTTAAGATCACCATGGATGGAACGATCCATGAAAAACAAATGGCCGATAACCTGAACTGGCTGGCCAATCATAAATACAAAGATCAAAAGATCATTGTATGGTCGCTCAACCAACATATCACCAAGAATAATGACCTGCTGGATGTAGAGATCTCCAACTATCGCAAGACCAACAACACCACCATGGGCCAGGAGCTCTATAGGCTTATGCAGGACGATATTTTTATCCTCGGATTCACGTCAGCAGAAGGCAACTCGGGGTCTCCCTATCAACGCAATGGTCGGCCTTTTAAAATCGATCCCTTAAGCAGAAACGACTGGTACACGAACTCTTTAAAAGCTGCCAAACTGAATTACGCGTTTACTGATTTCAGGGCCATTAGAAAATATCCCGCTGCTTCATCACCCTTCACCATGCGGGGCTGGGGCTATGAATACGACATGAAGGGCCAGTGGTTCAGCGTATTTGATGGCATGGTCTTTATCAAAACAAATCGCGCGGCTACACCCACTGCTGAGTATTATTTGGAAGAAGAAGACGACACGGTTGTGCAGGTTAAAAAGAAATAGCTATCTCCTCAAATGCCGAATAAATGGCCACCACGTCAACACGATCTCTGCACAGATGGGTGGAAAGAAGGAAAAGAAATATTCATTCACAGTTCTTCTGAACAGCGGGTCTTCAATCTGCCCGAACAGAAAATCTAACGACATAGCGCCATTGATCCTGACCAGGATAAAAGCCAGGATGAGCACATAACTCCTGACCATAAATTGCCTGTGTTGTTTCACGTTGCCCGTCTTAATGGCAAACCAGGCCGTCAGGGTTGTGATCAATAATAATACCGTAGTAACAAAGAGCGATAACTGACAGGGCCTGCAGGCACTAAAAAATACGGTTCTGATGGCAGACCCCACAATCAACAGGCATCCTATCAAATAAAATTTCCCCATCAAGCGATGGACTGATCTGTACTTATCCCTGAATGACTTCCAGAACTGAGTAGGCCCGGTGATCAACGCAATGGTTCCACCCGTCATGTGCATCACCACGAAAATCTGATTTTTAAAAAGGCTATCTCCATATACCGAACTTCGGTAACCCCTGAAATAAGAAAACACATCGGTCCATACAAAATAGGCCGAAGTAAATATGACCAGCGCCCAGAACAGCAGAAGTGCAATGCGTTTAACAGCAATCATGGGGTTAAGATATACAAAACCCTCATACTTCAAGAGCAATCAGCTTAGCCATTTTTCTGATCCAAAAACTACTTATCTTGATCCTACAGCCAGCGCATGAAAAGGGCCGCGTCTCTCGTGAAAAAGAATCGAACAGAGATATTCACCTTCGTAAAAAAATGTCTGCCATGACCATCAGATCGATCATCTTATTGATCAGTATCTTCCTTTTGCAAATAAACGCACAGGCACAGCAGCGTTTGCAGAATATCATTTGGATAGACCTTGAAGATCTTAGTCCCATTCTCTCCATGTATGGCGATAGTACCATTGCAACACCCAACATTGACCGATTGGCCCGCGAAGGAGTAACCTTTACAAATGCTTATTCCACTGTTGGAGTCTGCGCCCCAAGTCGTGCCTCCATCATCACAGGCATGTTCCCTGTATCTATTGGCGCGCACAACATGCGCATCGGGGCTCCCAATGCGTATGCGGCGCAGGGAGTTCCTGAGTACGAAGTAGTGCCGCCCCCTGAGGCGAGGTGCTTTCCCGATCTGCTTCGCCAGAATTCCATCTACACGGTTTGTGGCGGCAAAACTGATTACCAGTTCTCGCCTTCGCCGTTTAGCTGGGATCGGTCTGAAAGGGACACCGATAGTGCAAGAAACCAGTTCAATTACCCGCAGCCATTTTTTAAGCAGATCCATTTTGCCGAAACACACGAATCCCAGATTTGGCTCCGAAAAAATCAACCCCTGCTGATCGATTCATCCAGGGTGAAAATCCCCCCCTACCTGCCACAAACAGAAGGCACGCGAAGAGATTGGATAACCCAATACAACAACCTCAAATTTGTTGATGAGAAGATCGGCAAGATCCTGGATGCGCTTGAAAAGGCTGGCATCCTTCAGCATACCATCATCATCTTCACCGGCGACCATGGCAATGGCCTCCCCAGGAGTAAACGAACCGTATATGAATCCGGCGTAAAGGTTCCGATGATCATCCGGTTTCCCGACAAGCGTATGGCTGGTACCCGCAACACTGATCTTGCATACCTCATGGATCTGGGTCCAACCATATTGTCTGTGTATGGCATTGCAACACCTACGCATATGCATGGCCGTGATCTGTTGGGAAAATTCAAGCCAACGAAACCGAGGCAGCAGCTGTTTTTTTCCGCGGACCGGTTCGATGTCAGTTACGATATGATCAGGGCCGTAAGTAATGGGAAATTCAAATACATCCGCAATTTTGAACCCCGGAAACCACAATTCATGGATGTGTCCTATCGCAAGAAACAAGAGGGCGTGCAAGATCTGTACCGGCTGGATAGCCTGAAACAACTAAACCCTTATGGCCAAACGGTGATGCGGAAAACCAAACCCACAGAAGAATTATATGATTTTGTCAATGACCCGCATGAGCTGAAAAATCTCGCCGATGATCCCCGATACCAGACTATACGAAAAGCGTTGAAACTGGCACTCGACGATTGGATGCTGGACATCCGGGATATGGGTTATACCCCGGAAAAAGATATTGCGGCATCATTTTGGCCCGGTGGGGTACAGCCGATTACTGAAAGTCCATCTTTTACCACAGCCGGAGGGAAAATCAATCTTTCCTGCGGCACGCCAGGCGCTACCATTGGTTACAAAATCAATGGCCAACCGGGCTGGTCAATCTATACACAGCCCTTCGCCATAAAGAAAGGGGATGCCGTGGAAATAATGGCGCATCGGTTGGGCTATAGAACCAGTAAGGACATAAAACTCACACCAACGGATACCCGCTAGATTAACGCGCCTTGAATTTCAGCATATAAAAATGTAGCCGGACTTGCAATTAACCGCCTTAGTTAGTAATTTAAAGGATGCCTGTCCAATCCTCAACCACACCAATACAACCACAACCGCTGAAAGGTTTCGTCGCGGATTTTCTTCGTGCCATCTATATCTTCTCGCCCAGCATCATCTTCCAGATCTTATACTACTATATCATTGTTGGCTTCTCCATTGGCCAGGATATTCTTATGCAATCTGTTGAATCTACCAGTCGCGCCATCGCCACTACCATCAGCGTTGCGCTCTGGATGATCTTCTCCTGGTTCAGCTCCCGAAATGTAGAAGAAGTTTATACCCGAAATATTCCCGTAACGAGCACCTCTGTCTTCTCCCACTTACCACGCCTGCTGGGATACAATGTAGCCGTGGGAATACAAATTGCGGCCCTCCATCTTCCTACCATCAGCAGCTATGGTTTCTGGACACTGCTGCTGGTGTTTCTGTTTCATAATGGTTTGTACTTTGTACTTAGCCATGCTTTCACTAAACGAACAAAAATCTCCATCGGCATAGCAGCCACAATGGTCTTGATCTACTTGTTCTTCATCAACATTCAATACAAATACATTTCTCCTAACCAACACCTCTCGCATAAAAATGCCTGGTTCAATTTATCGATGATCTTTTTTCTACTGCAGATCGCATTTGTTTACCTGGTGATCTGGCGAAGAAAATTCATTCAAAAAAATGCAACTTATGCGCACAAGTTTGAAATAGCCTATCGTGTTCTCGCTGTCTCTACGGCCATGCTTTTTCTGGCTATCGTATTCATCGGAAAATTCTCTGTGCAATTCGGATCCTTCGGTGTAGTGCTGTTAGGTTTCGGCCTATGGGTAGGTGCTATTTATTTTCTAAGGTACTGGGCCATGATCTGGAAACTTCGTTTTGGACTTATCATCTTACTCATCGCCATTCTATTCGGGATCTGGTTTAGTTCTCCATACCAGGTTCAGTTTCTGGCGAGCAAGGAAAGCAGGCCCCAACGAATGCCCATCGATCAATACCTCAATAAATGGTTTGAAGCAAGAGCGCCGATGTTGAACGATATCGCAGCCAATAAAAAATACAAGGTCTATCTCATCACGGCAGATGGCGGTGCATCAAAATCTGGTTACTGGGTTTCGTCAATCCTCTCGAAATTGCAAGACAGTACGCGGTCCACTGCAGATCCTTTTTCAAATCATATTCTAAGTCTGGCTGGTGCCTCCGGCGGCTCAGTAGGTAATTCGGCGTTCTATGCTTTGTTGCAAGACAGTACCCGTGTTCGATCCAGTTACCAGGCTGAAGTCGCGGATTTTTTTGGCGGCGATTTTTTAACCTATAGTCTTGCGCGCTTCCTTAGTTTCGACATCATCAAACACCTGCTGCCATTTTTACATTTGCAAGACAGGACCGCTGCCCTCGAAGAGTCCATGGAAAAACTTTCTTACAGCAAAAGCATTGGGGATGCTTTTTCAAAAAGCTTTCATTCACTGGTAGATACCTCGGGCCGATTGCCCATGCTGTTCATAAATACCACTAACCTCGAAACGGGTACACCCGGACTGATCAGCACAGTGGATATTGCCCCGCTTAATTCGGATAGGATTGATGTGGTCAAATTAGCGGAACAAAAAAAAGACACGATCATCAAACTAAGCACCGCCGTTGTACTTGGTGCGCGCTTCCCGTATATCTCACCGGCAGGCGAGATCAATGGCCGATATTTTGTTGATGGCGGTTATTTCGATAACAGCGGTGCAGGGATTACCCTCGAGATTCTTCAGTACCTGGAGGCGGCATTCAATGATTCCGGCAGCCGCCTGCATCCTTATAAAAACAAAGTTGAATTCGAGGTGCTCTATATCTCCAACGGCGGCGCGTCTTCCACATTCAAAACCCTTCACCCCCTGGTGAACGACCTGGCCGCGCCGTTGCTGACCATCCTCAATACCTATGGTATGCAGACCACGTTCGCGAACAATAAACTCAGGAAAAATCAAGGCGAAGAGCATTTCAAAACCGTCAACTTGCCCTATTACCCAAAGACCGATACCATTCCTTATCCCATGAATTGGGTGATCTCAGAATATAATATCAATCGGATGAATCAGAATGTACAGGCGGTGAGGATTGGCTCATTAGCTAATTGGGTCATTGACTCATTGGCTCATTGACTCATTGGCTCATTAGCTCATTAGCTCATTGGCTCATTGACTCATTGGCTCATTGGCTAATTGGGTCATTTAAACGGATCCCCCCATCTCGTATCGGTATAGACTTTCGTGCCGGACAAGGTTCTTAAAAATGCAATCGTTGCATTTACCTCGGGAGCTGTCAAATTCAACCTTTGCCCAACACCATTGGGCGTCAACCGCGGATCAAGATTATTATTTCCCGGTGCCCTGTTGATGGCTCCGTAATGACCGATGGCAGTTTGAAGATTCGCAATCGCGGCCGTATGCATCAGCGGACCGTTTGATGTTCCATCTGCCTGAACAAGATCACGCAAAGAAGGCGCGCGGGTGTTTGCGATATCGATACCGGCGTTATTAATGATCCCGATGATCCCGTTGTTCCGTGTATTGGGATCAATATCGAACTCCGGCGCATTATGACAGGCATTACAACCTAAACCACCGCCGATCCTTGAACCCGATGCATCAAACTGCGGTGGCGTTATCCATAACTGCTTACCCTGGTTTTCCTGTGCGCTGAAATTTGGAAATGGCGCACCATCATTCGGCACCTGCGCACGACCCACGTCATATTTTGAATCAAAACTCTGAATGCTCCTGACAAAATTGGCCAGGCTCTCCTGCATCCGCACCTCCGTAATATTCTGATCCCCATAGACCAACTGAAACAATTCTTTATAATAATTGATAGCCTGGAGTTTGGTCAACAACTGCGCCAGTCCTGGCCTCCCCGTCTGCCCACTGAAGCCCATTTCGGCATGATCCTGAATGGGCATCGTGGTCTGAGCCTCCAGGGTAGCAGCCCTTTCGTTCCAAAAAAACTTGGGCTCCACAGCAAACCTGGTATTGATCAAGCGCATGGAATGCCTTACTGTTACCCCGCCAGCGATACCCTTACTAATGATCGCCGTGTCGCTAAACGCGAACTTCTGCTTATGACAACTCGCGCAGGAAACACTGTTATCAATGCTCAGCGCCTTATCATAAAATAACACCCGGCCCAATGTGGCCTTCGCATTGTTGGTGGCATTGCCCCTGGCATTGTCTTTCGTAATATAATTAGGAACGGCCTGCCCGGCATAATTGATGAGATTATTGGGATCGATAGTACCTCCAAAAGCAGCAGTAATAGCGGGATAGGAAATCGTATCTCCGGTCGTGGATTTTGAGCAACTGATCAAAATGGCTAGCGAGATCAAAAACAACAGCAGCAGGGCCTTTCGCATGGGGTAGTTTATTTGTTAGACGGGTGAAACGGTACAAGGTTTACTACCCTTTGATGCATCGGCATGCATTTTCCTTCGGTGGCTGATGAAATTTTTCAGCGATCCATATCGGCCTCAATTCGAAAACACCGCTATTTAAACACCATCCCCGTATTGAACATCACAAAACTCCAGATGTCCGCCGCCTCATCCAATACTTTGCTGATCGGTTTCCCGGCGCCATGCCCGGCTTTTGTTTCGATCCTGATCAACACCGGCTTCTCACAACCTTGCGCGGCCTGCAGAGCTGCCGTGTACTTGAATGAATGCGCCGGCACTACCCGGTCGTCGTGATCTGCAGTAGTAACCAATGTGGCTGGATAACAAGTGCCCGATTTAATGTTATGCAACGGCGAGTAAGCGTAGAGATTCTTGAATTCGGGTTCCGACTTATCCGCATTCCCGTATTCGGTTGCCCAAGCGTATCCAATGGTGAACCGATGATATCTCAGCATATCCATCACGCCTACCTGCGGTATCGAAACAGCAAATAAGTCGGGCCGCTGGTTGATCACTGCGCCTACCAATAGTCCGCCGTTGCTCCCACCCCGCAAGGCCAGGCGCGAAGGCTTGCTGTATTTATTCGCCACCATCCATTCCGCAGCTGCAATCATATCGTTGAATACATTCTGCTTATTCATCAACATGCCTGCCTTGTGCCACGCTTCCCCATACTCATTTCCACCCCTCAGATTAACAGCTACATAAATGCCACCCTGTTCCAGGAAAAATATATTAGATACGCTAAATCCAGGTGTGGTGGGTGCATTGAAGCCTCCGTACCCATACAACAATGCCGTATTGTTGCCATCGAGTTTCAAGCCTTTCTTATAGGTGATAAACATCGGGACCCTTGCCCCATCTTTAGACGTAAAAAACTCCTGCTTCACTTCATAGGCCGTTGGATCGAATTGCACGTCGGGTCTCCTAAACTCTGTTGACTTGCCCGATTTAATATCGTACCTAAAAATCGTTGGGGGATAATTGAACGATGTATAGGTGTAGAACAGCTCTGTATCTGTTTTCATTCCTGAAAACCCGGAAGCAGTTCCGATACCCGGCAGCGAAATGGTTCTCACCAACTTTCCCGAATAATCAAACTGTTTCACAAGAGAATAAGCATCTTTCAAATATTGGGCAAACAGATATCCACCTGCCGTGCCTACTGAAAGCAACACGTCTTTCTGTTCAGGAATAATATCCTTCCAATTAGAGGCAGGTGTTTTTGGATCGATGAGCACCAAGCGAAAATTAGGTGCGTTGACATTGGTCAGCACCAGCAATTGATCACCCGAATTATCAATAAATCCATGCTGATATTCGAAGCCAGGCAACAACACCTTGAAGGCTTTTTGCGAAGGATCTTTAAGGTCTTTATACAACAACTCAGATCCACTCGTGCCTTCCGAACTGGAGATGATCAGAAAGCGTTCATCCTCGGTAATGCCGGCACTGAAAAATCGTTTCGGGTGGGCAGGATCTTCGTAGATCAATTGATCATTTTCCTGCTTGTCGCCCAACTTGTGGAAATAGACCTTCATGTGCTCGTTCTGGTTGGTCAGCTTTTTTGATTCATCCGGCTTGGGATAGCGGCAATAATAAAATCCTTCTTCCCCCTTCCAATCCAAACCTGTGAATTTCAAATCCACCAAACGATCTTCCAGCAACTTCCCATCTGCCACGTTCATGATCTGCGCTTCCTGCCAGTCGCTCCCGGATCGGGAAACCGTATACCCCATGTACTTGCCAGACAGTGGAAAGCTGACACCTGCCAGGGCTACTGTTCCGTCGGACGACAAGGTATTGGGATCCAACAAGAGTTCAGGTTCGCCTGTCAGTCCTTTCTGGCGATACAACACTGACTGGTTCTGCAACCCATTGTTCTTACTGAAAATATAATACGAGCCCCTTTTAGAAGGTGCACTGTACTTCGGGTAATTGAATAATTCCTCCAGTCTTTTTCTGATGGCCTTCCGATAGGGAATGGCCGACAGGAACTTTTCGGTAACGGCATTCTCCTCGTTGATCCATGACCGCAGCGTATCACTGTTCTCGTTCTCCATCCAGCGATACGGATCACTGATTTGAGTGCCAAAAAAGTTATCTGCCTGTTCCACTTTCACCGCTTTAGGGTACTGCCCCGCCGCGTTAAATCCAATAGCTGAGGCCACTGTAAGCATCATTAAAAAACGTTTATTCATGAAGCCTGATTTGATAAAAGACTCGACACGAGCCTGAAGGCAAATTACACCAAAGAATGAGCCAATGAGCAAATGAGCTAATTAGCCAATTGATCTGAGCCAATTGATTTGAATCAATTCTTCTTATAGATACTGATAAAATGAGTCCGGATCCTATCGGGCATCAGGCTCTCTTTGCCATTCACATCAAGCCTGATCTTGTTGGAAGAAAGCACAGGCATATGACAATCAATACATTTGTTCTCTAAAACCAGTCCGGCTTCAGGCTTCAAACTGCAATGCACCTGCTCCTTACCACCATGGCAGGTCATGCATTTGGCATTAAATAATTTCGGTTTATTGAACTCGTCCTTATGAACATTATGACAGGAAGAACAGTCCATTTGGGCCGACTTAATATAACACTTACTCGCCGCCAGTAACCCAAACTGATTTCCATGCACGTCTAGCGTATCGGCATTATTAGAAACCGGGCTACCCTCTGAATATTTACTCAAGGTATCGCCAACCTGAAAACTGAATGGTGGCAAAATCTGATTCCGAATTCCCGAATGGCAAAGCGCACAACCATCAACCCGAATTCCGCGTTCATAATTGGCAGTATTGACAATATATCTTCCAACCGTATCCTTGGTATTGGCGAGGTGATATTTCACATGATTACCCCCACCACCATGACAACGCTCGCAGTCAATGCCCAATATCAATGCTTTTTGATCGTACACATCGTTGCCATTATTCTTTCCCGTTGCTTTAGCATAGGTAGCATGGCATTCTAAACAGGCCAGGTTAATGCCACGATCGAATTTGAACATCTTCGGGAAACCCGGACTATTGCACCAGCTATTTGTTTCAGTATAGTAAGAGATCGGAAGCTGGTATAAGCTATTATCCATCCACGACAAATAACTTTGGCCTTTTCTGCCAGACCCGATGACGATGTCGAAGTAAGCGCGCTGTAATTCCGTGCCACTCACCTGGGCCGATTGAACCAATCTTTTCCCATCCTTTAGCATGGCCACGTTCATGAACGGATTATAGTTGAATACATTCTTTCCTTCCTGAAAACTTCCTTTTATGTATTGAGCCTCTGCAGGTTTTGAATCCCGGTAATGCGCCGTTTGAATATGCGACTTGTAAATATCTGCATGGCAAGATTGGCAGGCCTTGGATCCTACCATATTTGTTCCATAAGGTCCCTGAGGATCAGGCTTCTCCGTAAAAAAAAGATTACTGCATACGATGGCCATCAGAATGGTTCCCACCACCAGCAGCTGCTTATATTTTAAAGAAATAAAAAAATTCACTGGCTCTAAATTAAATCAATCGCCGAATTTCTTCCCAGAAAAAAACTCGTACGCACACGGCACCCAATAAAAAACCACCTCTTTGAGAGGTGGCTCAAAGAATATCTACCGGAACATTTAATCAAACTTCTTCGTATCATAAAAATTCCACTCCCAGGCCAGTTTGCCGTCTTTGATCAGGAAACTCGAAAAGACAGGTACATCATAAAGCTTGCCGGTCTTCTTATTCTTCCCCGTGAACCTGAACCATAGGTGGCCATATCTTGACCCGTCGGGAGTAATCACCACCTCATATATAGGGGTGCCCATACTAAGACCTTCCATATCCGCAAGTATTTTCTCTTCCATAGCTAAGTTTTCACTCATTAAAATACCTTTTTGAGTGCTGTCCATGGCCCAGATATTCGACATATACATTGCACTATCAGCGAAACAACTGCGTAACGTTGCAAAATCCTTTTTCTCGTAAGCAGCTACCGCCTTTTTCATTAGGTCAATATCTGCTCCTTCAAATTCGACTGAGGCTTTTGACGCGACAGCTTCTGCCGGTACAGCGGCTACAGCCTCTGTTTTGGGAGCCTGGTTATTACAGGAGAAAAAAGAAAACAGGACGGCGGCCAATAGAACTTGTTTCATGACTGGAGTATTTAAGGTTAAAAAATCAATGGGGAAAGGCGGGGCGGGATTCCCTTTAAGGTAAAAAGATTTCCGGAGAAGTACAAGCAATCCACTTTTAGAACAAATTACCCTACCTTAATACCCCCCAAACAACTCAAAATATGAAAGAGGCTTTCGACTACATCATGAACATAGAACCCAATATCAGGGTCTCTATCCTCATCACCCTGTTCTACTCCTTAGAAATGATCATGCGCCCCGCTAATAAGTTCAGCGGAAAATTCACACACATGCTGAACAATGCGGCCTTCCAGGTGCTGTTTGTGTTGGTGGGCTTCGCTGTCAGCTATTTGCAGGTTGGCGTGTTTAACTGGGGAATAGAAAATAAGATCGGCCTGTTCCACTTCGCTGAAACGCCATTCTGGCTACAGGCGATTATTGGAATAATGGCATTGGATCTCACTTCCTATTGGGTGCATCGCATTGCCCATAAAACACCCACGCTCTGGACGCTCCATCGCGTGCATCATAGCGATAACCGGATGGACACTTCTTCCTGGTTCCGTGGGCATCCCATTGAGGCCTTTGTATTTGGAGCCGGAAACGTAGTGGCAGTGCTTGTTTTTGGACTCGATCTGACGATCATTTCCATTTACTTTCTGATCATCCTTCCATTCGGCATTTC
>JANMHK010000226.1:0-5984 GCA_031375135.1 Sphingobacteriales bacterium
CAATACGGCGGCCTACTTGGCGGAATGCATAGAGAGCATTCTCAAGCGTTATTCCTCGGGCATGTATGCGAAGCTGGGGTTTTCGGTTGCAGCGCACCTGGACCCCGATATCCTGGTTATCGACGAAGTCCTTAGCGTGGGCGATTTTGTGTTCCAGAAAAAGAGTCTGCAGAAGATGCGCTTTAGAGCGAGTGGTATTTAGCGACGTACCAGACTTTCTAGCTACAATTTAGACCGTGCCGCAGCTTCCCGATAACCCTTCGTGGAAACTGATCTGCGTCCAATTAAAATAATTATCTTTGCCGTATGCAGCATTCCATTCTTGCATCCAACCTCGATCTGCTCAATCACTAACCGATTATCTAATTGGCTAATTGACTAATTGGCTAATTCTTCTGTTCAACTTCTTTCTATTTATCGAACTTCTTAATAGCAAACACCTATGCAACAATATTTTATTGATCTTGAAGATAAATTCGGCGCCCATAACTACCATCCATTACCCGTTGTGTTGAGCAAGGGAAAAGGGGTCCACGTTTGGGATGTTGATGGCAAACAATATTTCGATTACCTCAGTGGCTATTCCGCCGTTAACCAGGGTCATTGCCACCCGGTCATTGTACAAGCCCTGATAGAGCAGGCTCAAAAACTGACGCTCACATCCCGCGCATTTTATAACGACCAGTTGGGTGAATATGAAAAATACATCACCACTTATTTCGGGTACGATAAAGTGCTGCCGATGAACACCGGTGTAGAGGCCGTGGAAACATCGATCAAACTCGCCCGAAGGTGGGGCTATATGCACAAAGGTATACCCGAGAATAAAGCCAAGATCATTGTCTGTGCCCATAACTTTCATGGCCGAACCAGTACGGTGATCTCCTTTAGCACCGATCCTTCCTCCTACGAGAAATTCGGTCCTTATATGCCCGGATTTATCGTGGTGCCTTATGACGACATCCCCGCTCTCGAAGAGGCACTGAAAGATCCTCATGTTTGCGCCTTTCTGGTGGAACCCATCCAGGGTGAAGCAGGCGTGGTGGTTCCCACAGATGGCTATCTGGCGATGGCCAAGGCCTGCTGTGCCTATGCCAATGCTTTGTTCATCAGCGATGAGATCCAAACAGGCTTATGCAGAACGGGAAAAGTTCTGGCCTGCGATCATGAACAAGTCAGGGCAGATATCCTGATTCTAGGTAAGGCCCTGAGTGGTGGCACCTTACCAGTATCTGCAGTGCTGGCAGACGACAAGATCATGCTCACGATAAAACCAGGAGAACACGGCTCTACTTACGGTGGGAATCCGCTGGCCTGCCGGGTAGCTATGGCATCCTTGCAGGTTTTGAAAGATGAGGACATGGCAACAAATTCAGCTCGCATGGGTGAGTTGTTCCGAAAACTATTGGTCGACCTTGATCACCATAGTATTCGCGAGGTCAGGGGTAAGGGACTGATGAACGCCATCGAAATTGAGCATCCTGATAAAGACGCGGCCTGGCATTTTTGCCTTGAACTCAAGGAAAACGGGCTTCTGGCGAAACCAACGCATGGCGACAAGATCAGGTTTGCACCACCCTTGATCATAACAGAAGACCAGATCAGGGAATCAGTAGATATTATTCGTAAAAGCCTATTGGTGATTTCGTAAATTTACAGCGCAAAGTAAATACATGATTGAAGAAAAATCGTTGAACTTCCTGGAGGAGATTGTTGAAGAAGATCTGAAAAGCGGAAAACACAGTTCCATACATACCCGGTTCCCTCCGGAACCTAATGGCTATCTCCATATCGGCCATGCGAAAAGTATATGCCTGAATTTTGGCCTGGCTAAAAAATATGGTGGAAAAACAAACCTTCGTTTTGACGATACTAATCCGGTTACAGAAGACACGGAATACGTGGATTCTATCCAGGAAGACATCAAGTGGCTGGGGTTTGAGTGGGACAATGTATTTTATGCTTCTGATTATTTTGAACAGCTTTTTCAATTTGCAGTCATACTGATCAGCAAGGATCTGGCCTATGTTGATGACTCAACCGCAGAAGAGATCGCAACGGCCAAAGGAACCCCTACCGTGCCGGGAACGCCCAGTGCTTGTCGATCTCGTTCCGTGGAAGAAAACCTGGAACTGTTCAATGATATGCGGGCTGGCAAATACCCTGACGGGGCAAAAGTATTGCGCGCCAAACTGGATCTGAGCTCACCAAATATGCATATGCGTGATCCCATCATGTACCGCATCAGGAAAGCTCACCATCACCGTACGGGCGACAATTGGTGCATTTATCCCATGTATGATTTTGCACACGGCCAGTCGGATTCCCTTGAAAAGATCACCCACTCGATCTGTACACTTGAATTTGAAGTGCACAGGCCCCTGTATGAATGGTTCATCGAGCAATTAGATATTTATCCTTCACACCAATTTGAATTCGCGAGGCTTAACCTCAACTACACGGTGATGAGTAAACGAAAACTCCTGCAGTTGGTGAATGAGGGTTTTGTTGATGGCTGGGACGATCCCCGGATGCCTACCATTTCAGGACTGAGGAGAAGGGGTTATACGCCTGCTTCTGTCCGGAATTTCTGCGAAAGGATCGGCATACAACGTCGTGAGAACATCATTGACATGGGGTTGTTGGAATTCTGTGTAAGGGAAGACCTGAACAAGACAGCGCTGCGCCGGATGGCCGTACTTGAACCGGTGAAACTGGTGATCGATAATTATCCGGAAGGTCAGTTTGAAGAACTCGACGGTGAAAACAATCCGGAAGCACCAGATAACGGCGGCTACCGCAAACTTCCATTCGGCCGCGAATTATGGATCGAAAAAGAAGACTTCATGGAACTGCCTGCGAAAAAATGGTTCAGGCTGGCCCCAGGCGCGATGGTCAGGTTAAAAAGCGCTTACATCATCAAATGCGAGTCGTTTGAAAAAGATGAACACGGAAACATTACAACTATCCATTGCAGTTATATACCAGAAAGCAGGAGCGGTGCGGACAGTTCAGGCATCAATGTGAAAGGAACCATCCATTGGATTTCTGTGAATCACGCGATCAAGGCAGAGGTGAGGCTGTACGACAGGTTATTCAAGGTGGAAGATCCCGCGAGTGAAGATGATTTCAGACAGCTGATCAATCCCGAATCTCTGCAAATCATCAGCGAAGCATACCTGGAACCCTCATTGGCGGACGCCAAACAGGATGAGTGTTACCAGTTCATCCGAAAAGGATACTTCAGCTTGGATAAGAAATTATCTCAGCCGGGAAAACCGATCTTTAACAGAACGGTGACGCTAAAGGATAACTGGGCAAAATCTGCCAAATAAAAATCACTGCACTGCTTTTTCAGGCGGCGCTATTTCATCCGGTTCATTTAAACGCCCTGATGGAAATGCTGCAGCGATCATCAGTACGATAGAAGAAATTACCATCAGGTAGATACCGATTTGCTTAGTGGGGCAAAATCCGACATAACATTCTGCAAAGACAATATAAGATTTGATAGCATAGGCCAGGTTCAAGGCCATTAATAAGAGGTTCATCCGTTTCAGGAAAACCTTTGGCGAAAACTGGCAGATCACACTAAGTACGGCCATGATCGTTAACCATTTTCCCGGTTTTCCATACACATTGTTCTGCGTAAAAAATCCTGTAAAAGACTTTTGAAGGTCGGCATAATAAGCCCAGGGCATAAAACAGGAAAGAATCAACACAACGGCCGCAATCAACGTTACCCACCGGGAATACCTGGCAATCAAATTCATGTTGGCAAGATAGCATGGACAACCTGAATAAAAAAAGACCATTGCAGCATGCAACAGTCTTTTTCTTTTTTCGGAGGTCCCGAGCGGATTCGAACCGCTGTGGAAGGTTTTGCAGACCTCTGCCTAGCCACTCGGCCACAGGACCCGATAACAGTTGGCAAATGTAGGAATTTCCCGCTAAATTTGCCTAACGCAAAACTCTAACCATCAATTAACGGCGAAAAGCCGATCCTGTTGTATCACAATGCATCGAATTCAAGAATCTGAATTAATTATAAATAACCGGGGTGCCATTTACCATCTTGACCTGAGACCTGAAGAACTGGCCAATACGGTGATCACCGTGGGTGACCCCGGACGTGTGCAGGAGATCAGCAAGCATTTTGATACCCTCGAATATCGTTGCCATCACCGGGAATTCATTACCCATACGGGCATGCTTGGCAAGAAAAGGATCTCTGTGGTCTCCACCGGGATTGGCCCCGATAATATCGATATCGTGATGAACGAGCTGGACGCCGTGGCCAATATCGATTTTGAAACCCGGCAAGTCAAGCCCCACCATACGGCCCTGCAGATCTTCCGGTTGGGAACATCAGGATCGCTGCAGGAAGATATCGACGTGGACAGCATGGTGGCCGGAACCCATGGACTGGGTCTGGATAACCTGCTGCATTTTTATCGCCCCGATAATCATGAAGAAGAACGCCATATCCTGCAGGCATTTATTACGCACACACAAATGACGCAGCCGTTTTCGACACCTTATATTTCATCCGCCTCTGCTACCCTGCTGAAACATTTCGCGGTGGGTTATCACCATGGCATTACGGTAACTTGCCCGGGGTTTTATGGCCCACAGGGCCGCGTACTCAGGCTTGGACTAGCCAGGCCCGATCTGGTTAACCTTTTGCAGGATTTTCGTTTTGGCCCTCACCGGATATCTAATTTCGAAATGGAAACCTCCGCGATCTATGGTTTGGGGAAGTTACTCGGGCATCAATGCCTGTCGTTAAACGTGATCGTAGCCAACAGAATAAAAAAAGCATTTTCCGAAGACGGAAAAGCCGCAGTCCATCGTTTAATCATCAAATCACTTGAGATCATTCAATCAATATGACGCAAAAACACATTCTTTATTTTCATAAGTACCAGGGAACAGGAAACGATTTTATCATTATCGACGGCCGGGAGCAAATGCCAGATTTGACTGAAGAACAGATCAGACATTTTTGTGACCGTCGTTTTGGCATCGGCGCTGATGGCCTGATGATCTACAAAAATCGGGAAGGTTATGATTTTGAAATGAAATACTACAACGCCGATGGCAAAGAAGGGAGCATGTGTGGCAATGGCGGCAGGTGCATTGTAAGGTTTGCTTACAACACGGGTCTACACAAAGAATTATACAAATTCATGGCCGTAGACGGTGAGCACGAAGCGGAGATCGATATCAATGGCTGGATCCGCCTCAAGATGAGCGACGTGGAAAAAGTCCAGATGCATGGTTCCGATTATATATTGAACACTGGTTCGCCCCACTACGTGCGATATGTGAATTTCATACACGAATACAAAGTAGCTGACGAAGGCCGCCTGATCAGGAATAATCCAACCTATGTACAGGATGGCATCAATGTGAATTTTGTTGAAATATTGAACGAACATACCATTTACGTAAGAACCTTTGAACGGGGCGTGGAAGATGAAACCTGGAGCTGCGGCACTGGCGTCACAGCATCGGCACTGGTCTCTGCCCACAATGACACAGGCTTCAACCAGGTGGATGTGCAAACCATGGGTGGAAAACTATCTGTGGAATTCGACAGGGTCAGTGACACTGAATACCGGAATATATGGCTTTGCGGACCAGCGGAATTCGTGTTTAAAGGTGAGCTTTAACCAATTGACTAATTGGCTGATTGACTAATTGGCTGATTCTTCAGATTAGTTCTTTTAAGTTTAATTCATCAGCCTGCTGGAATGATCAATTAGCCAATCAGTCAATCAGCCAATTAGCCAATTGACTATCTTCGCACCCTAAAGAAATTATTTGATCCAGTTATTTAAAAATATTGAAGGGGTAACAACTACCGTTGACAATCCGGAAAACGGCACTTGGGTAAACATCTTGCCTCCTTTCAAGCAGGAAGAGTTTGCTGAAATTGCCGACAAACTGGATGTGCCCATTGAATTTCTCCAGGACTCGCT
>JANMHK010000235.1:0-2701 GCA_031375135.1 Sphingobacteriales bacterium
CCATGTTTGAAAAAAGCGACATGGTCGTATTGCGATTCCGGAAGTGAGCCCCCTGAAGCCACAATCTGCTGAAGTGCGTCACCAGCCACTGGCAGGGTCAAAAGAAAATCGTAGTGGGCTTTGCAATCAGCTCCCAGAAACTCTTCGACATGAAAATTCTCTCCGGCTTTTCCTTTCTCATAGAATTTCAGAAAAAACTTTTCACGGGGAGTTTTGTAAAAAGGCAAATTCCCTTCCCGGCTGCTAAACCATTCATAATCTCCCTTGGCGTCACCAGCATAAATATGGAAAGCAGAGCCCCAGGTTTCTATGCCCAAGGCACGAACCTGTTGATCCAAAACCTCCGACGCCTCAGCTAGCTCTTCAGAGTGCTGCATGGCCATGGTCCTTGCCCTTACACGTTCCAAAGCCAACTCAATTTCTGCCTCACGGGCCTGTCCCTCTGCCCTTACCAGATCCAAATACCTTCTGTAGGTCTGTCCGAAAAGCGAACTGAATCTTTGTATGACCTTGATCAAATCCGGTTCAAATTCATATGGACTGAAAGCAAAGAAAAATCCCTGGTCGAATATGAACCCGTAGTGGAATTCTCTTTGGGGTAATTTATCAATGGCTACGTGAATCTTATAGTTAGGAGCATTGTTGAGCATTTGGTAGTAATTCAGCAAATCTTCTCCTTCCAACACATAGGTATGGAGGGAACGCTTCTCCATCCAGGCCTTACGGGCACTCTTCAGCAAGGGGTGTGAAGTCATATCGATACTACCAATATGCATTTTCACATCCTCTCCGTTTTTGGAAGCCGTCCAAAGCTCATTGTTATCATTGTCGTGGTTCAATATCCCAATGCCGAAGCGGGTACCTTCATAAACGCCGAGGGCAGTAAGTTCGCCATACATCTTGACGATACACTTTCCTACATCTTCGCTGCTGTGCATGGCCATCGTCTGGGCCCTAACCCGTTCTAACGCAGCTTCTATATGTCCTTCCCTTGCCTGTGCCTCAGCTTTTTGCAAATCGAGGAAACGAGTATAAGATTGTTCCAACACGTTACTGAAGCGTTTAAGTACGGTGTTATCTTCATCGGAAAACCTTTTCCCAAAATGGTTGGTGATTCCGATACTTGTATACTGTGCTATGGCAACCGACCTAGTTAAACCTCCCTCCCTGTCAAGCAATTGCTGTTTCCTATTGGGTGGCTCTAAACTCCACGGCGAATACCTGAATAAATGCTCAAAAAATTCAATCTTTTCATCGCGACTGTACTCTTCCACAAAGAAGTCAGTGCCGGATTTGAGCGCATCTCTAAGTCGGCTGATAATAGGTAAATCCCGGAATGGCAATACCACCTTCTGAATATAGTGCGCAGCGCCGGAAGACGCCCAAAATGGTATATCCTCGGCCACTTCATTATTGATGATAATAAATACACCCCCGTTGATATCGATATTAATATCCAGTAATTGCTGTGCAGCCACATGTACAACTTCCTGCAATTCTGACGTGTGATGCATGGCCAGGCTTCTTGCCCTTACTCTTTCGAGGGCTAATTGAATCTGTGACTCCCTTGCGGCTCCCTCTGCTTTCTTTAGATCGAGAAATCTTGTATAAGTCTGTTCGAAAACTGCCGCAAAGCGTTTAAACACATCGTGAAATGCAGGACAAGGTTCCAAGGTAATAAACAGCAAATTGCCTTTTGAAAAATTGGCGAGATGATGAATTTGCGTCTCTGGCAAATCAAAACCGACACTCACTGCATAATCAAAAAATTCTTTAAAAGTTGGAATAGTTTTAAGATATCGGTAATGCTCTTGCATTCTTTCGCCACGCAATTCCAATACAAAAAATGGCTCACCGTTCTGTTTGGAATCTACATAGCGGATAAAATTAGCATCCTCGTCTAGCCGAATATTGGGCACGCCATTAATTTCGCTGCCGTCCTGGCTACTCATCCAAGATGTAAATTCTGTCTCCCCGTCTTCCCAGATATTGTATCCACAACTATAAGCAGGGACGCCTAATTCCATTACCTGTTGAAACAATAATGCAGCAGCTTTTTTTAACTCGTCGCTGTTTTGCATAGCCATCGTTCTTGCACGAACTCTTTCGAGGGCCGCTTCTATCTGTGATTCGCGTGCCTGTGCTTCGGCTTTTTGCAAATCCTGAAAGCGTTGGTAGGCCAGGTTGAAAGCCCCTGCCATTTTTGTTACGATGCTTTCTGTATCGTTCGTTGGCGGAATTACGAGGTCGATGGCCAACAATCCATCTGAAAGTCTTCCTGCAGGACTCCATTGCTGTTCTAATTGACCGGACTCAATGGCATTTTTAACATGAGCGGCCATCTCAGGAAGGATCTCTTTGAATTCTTCGACGGCCATGAGTAAGGATTCCTTCGGGAAGTACAGCTCAAAATAATCCAGGTTGGATGTTTTCCACAATTCCACCCATCAACCTAATACGGGGAATTTTTTTGAATCATACTTCAGCGAATAGCTGCTGGGATTACTTATGTTACCCGGACTTGAAAGATCCCAAACCTTAACGATGTCGTGCTCATCTACCAGATAGATGCTCACACCTGTCAGGCCATCGACATTAAGATTGTGTAATTGTTTAAGTATTACCTCATTAACCTTGTATAAATCGCTGGTTTCGTGCATGGCCATCGATTGGGCCCGAACCTTTTCTACTGCCGCTTCTA
>JANMHK010000239.1:0-18039 GCA_031375135.1 Sphingobacteriales bacterium
TTTACTGGTTCACGCTATTTGTGTACTGCTGGGTTATATCATTCCCGGATTCATGGCGCAGCGAAATTTTGCCGCGAAAAATAAAGGGGGAGAATATTGACCGATGAGTGAATTCAACGAACTCGATCCGATCCTTCATTCCCAGCTAAGGCTGGCGGTTATCTCTTTGCTGGTCAGCGTCAAGGAAGCAGAATTTACATTCCTTAGAGAAAAAACAGGCTCAACCGCTGGCAACCTGAGTGTGCAATTACAGAAATTGAAAGAGGCTGGTTATATCGAGATTATTAAACAATTTAAAGACAACTATCCCCAGACCCTTTGCAAGATCACAAAAGCAGGAGTTAAGGCTTTTGAAGATTATGTCAGCAATCTCAAACAATATCTGAACATGTAGTCTGTACCCTAGTTCGATTTCTCCAGGTGCACCATAAGTTTATCCGCACCATTTACAACTACGTTCAGGTAGTAATCGCCCGGTGTGATCTTGTTAGAACCATTTAATGTAAATTGATTTAATCCCTCTTTGGCATTTTCTTTCCTTTGCAGAATGATCTGGTTGTCTTTATCAATAATATTCATGGTGACAAAGGCATCTTCTTTTAAATTGAGGTCTACGTTTATATTGTTAAGAAAATGATCCGGAGTAGCGGTAACAAGACCTACCTGACCAGTTTTAAAGTATTGAAGAACCAAAACTTTAGAGTAGAAATGTTGGCCGGTTTTATCCGTCATCTTGATCCTGTAACAATTGATTGTTCTGGGGGAACCATCAATCCAGGTGAATTCTCCGTCCGAGCTAAGCATTTTACCTTCAGCAGGAATAAATTTTTCACCATCCCGGCTCTTTTCGATCGCATAGGAGAATTCTGACTGTAAGCTGGGCTTCCATTTCAGCATGATCTTGCTGTTTGCCGCCGATTCTGCCCTGAATGATGCAACCTTTCCCTCGGGCAAGGTTCCTTTTTTTATGGTCATTGGAGTTTCATTCAACGATGCATTAATGCTGATGACCGCAAAAATGGCTATGCAGATAAACCTGCACATATGCCCCATACCGGTGAAGAATGATGTTTCCATAATTTACTTTTTTGATTTTTTGTAATAAGGAAACTGGATGGAGATTCAACTGGATATTGCCATTTCGACTGCTGTTTATAAAAGGGCCGCTAAGTCTAGAGGCCCCTTTATAACACAACCTCTGATAATATATTTCTCAATGAAGGGTACTCAAATGCTTGACTTTTGAAGGATGCTGCTAACCCTAACTACGAAGAAGTTCATCAATTGCACTAACTCAATGTAGTCAGTGATCATGGGTGCGATGCCCTTAGCGAGATTCTTCTTTGTGGTTAAGTGGTGATCAGCGAATTTGGATCGGAGGCTTTCGGGAGATAATTGGCGGTAGAGTTACCGGGATTCTGAAGTATGCATAACAAAATAAGGGACTATTTACCGTAAATCCAAGTGCCCCGGCACCGGGAAATTCATAATAAATATTAAACGCCTGATTTACACAACTTCTTAATAGTATTTTTGTTTTAGTTTTTTTCAACATTCATATGGACCCGGTAATTGAAGTACAGCATTTAAGCAAGCAATTCTCTGATTTTAAAGCAGTAAACGATCTCTCATTCACTGTAAACCAGGGAGATGTGTACGGCTTTTTAGGCCAGAACGGCGCCGGCAAGTCCACGACCATCAGAATGCTGCTCACCCTGATCGCACCAAGTGCAGGGAATATCAGGATCTTCGGAAAAGATCTCGCATCAAACAGGAACGAGATCCTCCAACAGACGGGGGCTGTGATTGAGAGGCCCGACTTATATAAATACCTGACGGCTAAGGAAAACTTATCTGTTTTTGCAAGACTAAGCGGTTTGAAAATCCCTGGTGCCCTGCTCATGAAAAAACTTGAGCAGGTTGGTCTGGCAGAAAGGGCCGAGTCCAAAGTCAGGACATTCTCTCAGGGCATGAAACAACGACTAAGCATTGCCGTTGCCTTGGTGCATGATCCTTCCCTGATCGTACTGGACGAGCCTACAAACGGGCTCGATCCACAGGGTATTGCAGATATGCGCAACCTGATTATCTCATTAAGCCGGGATCATGGAAAAACCGTTTTAGTGTCGTCACACCTGCTCAGCGAAATGGAACAAATGGCTTCCCGAATGATCATCATTGATCGTGGAAAGAAAATCGTGGAAGGTGACATGCGGGAGTTACTGGATCCATCACATGCATTGCTGGAAATCATAACAGGAGATACATCCGCCGCATTAAACTGGATCTCGCAAAGCCATTGGGCCACTCTTTCCGTAGAACATCGTGAAGATCGGATCCAGCTTAAAATGGATAGAAAAGATATTCCTGTTTTCACACGTGAACTTGTCAACACAGGTATTGATGTGATCTCTATAAATCCAAGGAATTCACTTGAAGAATATTTTCTTTCAATTACAGGGGGAGGGCAGTATGTGGGAACTAATTAGTCTTGAGCTTTTCAAAGTATTCCGCAAGCCCAGAACCTTCATTGCTTTTGGGGCCATTGCCGCTATAGTAGGACTGATCCAGATGGGCTTTTACGTGGATGGTCAGAGCTATGTAAATTTCGGTATGCAGGCTTTATCGGACAGCTTCGTCATCGACGGAAAGATCCTGAATGGGTATCTCCTTGCATACATCATATTGCAAACACTGCTTGTTCATGTGCCCCTGCTGATCGCACTGGTTTCAGGTGACATGATATCCGGAGAAGCGAACATGGGCACATTGAGATTACTGATCACCAAGCCGGTCTCACGTGCAAAGCTCATCAGCGCAAAGTTCCTGGCTTCCTCTATTTATACCCTGCTTCTGTTGATCTGGATGGCCATATGGGCGCTGTTTGTTTCGATCCTGGTGTTCGGGACAGACGATATGATCATTATGAAAAGTGAGGTAGTGACTCAGATCCTGGCATCAGATACCATGTGGCGGTATGTGGCTGCATTTGGTTTTGCCTCGCTGGCCATGATCACGGTATCTTCCCTTGCTTTTTTCCTCAGTATTTTTGCAGAGAATTCCATTGGTCCCATCATTGCCTGCATGAGCATCGTGATCGTATTCACCATCCTCAACACCCTCAATTTGCCCATCTTTAATCTGGTAAAGCCATACCTGTTCACTTCCCATATGCTGGGGTGGAAGGGTTTCTTTGATGTCAAAGTGAATGCCGATAATGAGCAGATCATAGGTTCGATTGAAAATCTCCCCGCTGTTATGAAATCTGCAACCATTTTATTTATTCACATCATTGGCTTTTGGGTGGCATCCATCCTGGTTTTTAGAAAGAAGGATATTATGTCCTGATGCTTGCGAGATTTGCGGAATATCCGATCACGAGTTTTCGTTAATCTTCTTTATACTTGTAAAAAAAGCATGAGGCTAATTCATATTCTGACTTTTCTTTTCCTTATTCAACAAGCCTCTGCCCAGAAGCTGTCCCGGGAAGAAAAAATGATCCTCGATAAAATTGATCAACAGCTTCCCCAATCTTTTAAACTCCTTGAAGACCTGGTAAATGTCAACAGTGGGACCCTCAATGTCAGTGGCGTTAAAGAGGTGGGCAGGATATTAGGTGGTGAATTTGAAAAAGCGGGATTTAAATCAACCTGGGTGGCCCTTCCCGATTCCCTGAAAAGAGCAGGTCATCTTGTTGTCACCCGCAAAGGCACGAAAGGAAAAAAACTTTTTCTGATCGGCCACCTCGATACGGTTTTCGAACCAGACATGCCAGCGAATCCTTATCGCAAATTGAATGATTCCACGGTTACCGGACAAGGTGTGAATGATATGAAAGGTGGCGATGTGATTATTCTCGCGGCGGTGCGTGCTTTAAACGATCTCGGACTTCTCAGGGATGTTACCATTACCGCTTATTTTACCGGCGATGAGGAGAGGGCAGGGCTTCCAGCTTCTGTGTCGCGGGCCGACTTCATAGAACAATCTAAACAACATGATATTGCCCTTGGATTTGAAGGGGCAACCGATTTGAACATCATTGCTGTGGCGAGAAGGGGCAGCAGTAGCTGGACACTTAATACTACAGGAAAGCAAAGCCATTCAAGTGGTGTTTTCAGTGAAAGTGCGGGTTATGGAGCCATTTATGAAGCGGTCAGGATCGTAAATCAATTCAGGACCGAGCTGGGAAATATCCAGTATCTCACTTTCAACCCTGGACTTATTGCCGGGGGAACGGAAATGAAAATCAATCCTGGTGAAGTGCAGGCCTTTGGGAAGACCAACATCATTTCTCCTTCTGCGGTAGTATATGGTGACCTGCGTTATATCTCTGCAAAACAGGAAGACACTGCAAGAATTCGTATGCGAAAGATTGTGGGTGAGAACAATCTTGTGCAAACTGCAGCTAAGATTTCATTTGAAGAAGGTATTCCTGCCATGGAACCGACACCGG
This sequence comes from Sphingobacteriales bacterium, assembly GCA_031375135.1. Classification (GTDB taxonomy): domain Bacteria; phylum Bacteroidota; class Bacteroidia; order Chitinophagales; family Chitinophagaceae; genus Pollutibacter. The sequence goes on from JANMHK010000239.1 coordinate 4,454, forward strand.
GGAATTATGCCTTGAAAGATTTGCTGAGTAAGGTTTCTGTTGATATGGGAATTGGCCCCACTTTGGCAGGGGATCCCGGTAAAAGAGGGGCTGGAGATATTTCTTATGTTGCCGCATACCTTGATTGCCTTGATGGTTTAGGTGTGTCTGGAAAGGGCGCACACGCACCAGGTGAGGTAATGGATACCAAAGAGTTCCCCATACTCTTGAAAAGAGCTGCCTTATTTATTTATCGATTAACCAGATAATCCACATGAAGAAATTATTACTGATCAGCCTGTTATTCTGGGCGTCGGCTACAGCTGAGATAAGATTGCCCGCCATCATCGGAGACCACATGGTGCTTCAGCAAAAGTCAGAAGTAAAGATCTGGGGCTGGAGCAATCCTGGTGAACAGATCAACATTAGAACCAGCTGGGATACGGCGCAGGTTAAATTCAACGCAAACAGTGGTGGCCGGTGGGAAGTGAAGATAAAAACCCCGGCTGCGGGTGGACCTTATGAGATCAGTTTAAAAGGCTCAAATGAGGTCATCATTCGGGATGTGCTGATCGGCGAAGTTTGGGTATTAGGCGGACAGAGTAATATGGAGTGGAGCGCCGCTCAGAATATTCCACAGGCCTTGGAAGAAATGCCTAAAGCCAATAACCCTAAGATGAGGTTATTCCACGTGGCGAAGAAAACTTCTGATTTCCCGCAAGATGACCTTCATGGAAAGTGGGTGGTCTGCAATCCTGAGGATATGAGAACATTCAGTGCCATTGGTTATTTCTTTGGCAAGAAGGTGATGGAGGTCACGAACTATCCCATGGGTTTGATCCATTCCAACTGGGGTGGCACGCCGGCAGAAACCTGGACGCCCGCGGAGCTCGTCATGAATGATCAGGAATTGAAGGAGGCAGCTGCGAAAAAAGTTCCGACTAATTACTGGCCGATAAGCCCGGGCATTGCGTATAATGCCATGATCTACCCCATTACAAAATTCAGTATCGCCGGTGCGCTCTGGTACCAGGGCGAATCAAATACCGGAACCTATTCATCTTACCAAAAACTCTTTACCGAAATGATCGGAGCCTGGAGAAATGCCTGGGAGAAAGATTTTCCATTTTACTACGTTCAGATCGCACCGTTCAGTTATGGCGATAATCTGAACGGACCCATGCTCCGTGAGGCACAATCTAAAAGCCAGTCCTATACAAAGACGGGCATGGTGGTCATCAGTGATCTGGTGGATGATGTAAAGGATATTCATCCCAAGAATAAGAAGGACGTCGCTGCCCGTCTTGCAAACATGGCGCTTGCCGAAGTCTATGGGCAACCCATTACGCAATACAAATCACCATCATACAAATCAATGGTAATAGAGAAAGATAAGATCAGGATCAGCTTCAATCATGCTGAAACCGGATTGATGGCAAAGGGCGGAGATCCCACCGAGTTTTATATAGCCGGGGAAGACAATGTTTTTGTACCGGCTACTGCAAAAATACAGGGCAGCGAAGTGCTGGTTTGGAGCAAGAGTATGAAAAATCCCGTTGCTGTCCGTTTTGGTTTCAATAGTGTGGCCATACCCAATTTATTTTCGAAGGAAGGTCTTCCCGTCGATATTTTTAGGACTAAATAAGCAGGCTCAAATTGACGCAAAAAGAAAAAAGCGTTTGAAGCTGGAACAATCCATTTCAAACGCTCTTTTTTTATGCCTTAGACTCTTGTGGATCTAGACGTATTTTGTCACGCCCGGAACTGCCACCGGATAATATCCATCTGCATTTGGCAATACGGGCGCCGTAGCAGCAAAATCATATTCTTTCGGCTGCAGGCTAATCCCTGAATTAATCGCCTTGTCCCAACTCACTACCTGGCCTGAATAAGTAGCCATCCTGCCCAGTATTGAAGTCATGGTGCTCTTCGCGCCATTCTCCGCATCTGCAAACTTGTATTCACCCTTAGCGATGGCTGCAAACAATTCATCATGCTCAGCCTGGTAAGGTTGGTTCTCGGTCTTCTTGTCGAACTGATATAGCACCTTACCCTTATGATCAACGATGTTGGCGGCGCCAGCAAAGATCTTTCCTTTGGTCCCTACCAGTAATTCATCCACCTTGGCCATCGTGCCCTTAATGTGACGGCACTGGCTGTTGAGTATAGATCCGTCTGCATAGGTATATTCTACAAAATGGTGGTCAAAGATCTCGCCATGGTCTTTCCCTTTACGTACCTCGCGGCCACCCAAACCCTGTGCCTTCACCGGGTATCCTCCTTTGAACCAGTTGATCACATCGATATTATGGATATGCTGCTCATTGATATGATCGCCACAAAGCCAGTTGAAATAATACCAGTTGCGCATTTGATATTCCATCTCTGTTTGTCCTGGTTTTCTTTCACGCACCCAAACGCCATCGTTGTTCCACCATGCTTGTGCGGAAGTAATATCGCCGATCATGTCCTTGCGCTTGTACAGCTCCCGATAAGAGTTTTGGTAATGCCTTTGAAGACCAACAACCACATTCAGCTTTTTCTTTTTAGCTTCTTCCGCAGCAGCCAGAACTTTTTGAACGCCTGCAGGATCCGTTGCAACAGGCTTCTCCATGAAAATATGTTTGTTTTGCTTTACCGCTTCTTCAAAATGAATGGGCCTGAGACCCGGAGGTGTAGCGAGGATCACCACATCTGCAAAAGCCATCGCTTTTTTGTAGCCATCAAAACCAACAAACTTCCTGTCTTCCGGAACATCGATCTTGCCTTTGGTTTTCGCGTCTTCTGAAGTAATTTCTTTATAGCTGTCATCAAGCCTGTCGCGAAACGCATCGGCCATGGCAACAAGTTTCACATTCTGTTTTGTGGAAAGTGCCTGCATCGCAGCACCCGTTCCCCTTCCGCCGCAACCGATCAATGCGATCTTGATGGTATCATCTGCACCGGAGAAGAAATTTGCTTTAGACATCAAAGGAACAGCCAGTATTCCCCCTGCTAAAATGGTAGATTGTTTAACGAAATCCCGTCTTGATGACTGTTTTTGATCCTGGTCCATGTTGGGTCTTGATTTGTATTGAGAAATTAATTACCTAGGTACAATTTATAGAATTTTTCCGCTTCTTCTTTAGAAGGTTGAACAAGGGGCCGGATGATCCGGAATCCAACGAACATCCCATCTGTCAGCCACCACCTGCTCTTTGGGTACTGCGGGTCACGTTTATTCCAGTCCGCATCAGAGTGATTTCTGGCTGCACTTCTGAGTTCTGTCGCTTCATCAACGTAAGAGCCGCCCCTGGTTGTTCTTGGATATCTTTTAGTAGGGGCGATCAATGGGTCAGATGACTTGATGGAATCAAAATAAGCATCCTGGTATTGATCCAGGGTCCATTCGCTTACATTGCCCAGGATATCATAGAGTCCCCATGGATTTGGTTTCTTCTGGCCCGTTTTCTGGTATTTCGCTTTGCTATTGGTTTTGAACCAGGCGTACTGAGGGAGCAGTGAAGGATCATTTCCAAAAAAATACGCAGTGCTGGTTCCGGCTCTGCAAGCGTATTCCCATTCAGCTTCCGTAGGGAGGCGGTAGAAAACACCCGTTTTCTCATATAGCCACCTGCAGAACATCAGAGCACCGTCCTGGCTCATACTGTTGACTGGAAATCCGCCATCTTTTCCCATATTCCAACTGAGGTCTATATATTGGGCCGTAGGTCTTGTTACTGCATCTGCTTTTGAACCCTGCGACACCGATTCATCTTTATAAAAAGTTCCGAACTGGTCGTGCGTAACTTCAAACGCGCCCATCCAAAAAGCTGATATGCTGACTTGTTTTTGCGGGCCTTCATTGGGTTTTCTATTTTTCTCGGTAGCAGGACTCCCCATTTTAAAGATTCCGGCCGGAATTGGAACCATCTTGTATTCCAGGCTGGTTCCCGGGATCAAAAGCTTGTAGCTGGGAAAAGAGGTGTCTGCGGTTTGCGCAGAAGTGGTACCTGGAATAAAAAGAACTGATAAACCGGATAGAAAGGGGATTATTTTAAAAAGCACTATTTTTTGTTAAGGCTTAACAATGTACGAAGTTTCAAAATCAATATTTATATTGAAGAATGAAACGTAGAAATTTTCTTCGCAACGGCTTGCTGGCGGGAACCGCAACAGCAATAACTGGTAGTTCATTGGCCAACCCTCATTCAGCAGCATCCCCGGCTCATCCCGAGCAGCCCTTTAAGATGTTGTATGGTACTCATGACGGCATGTTCAGCAATAGTGCCGGAAAGGATTTTGTTGACCAGATCAAGTTCGCATACGACCAGGGCTTCAGGGCCATTGAAGATAACGGGATGATGAGTCGTACTCCCGAAGAACAAAAAAGAATTGGGGACACATTGGCCAAACTTGGCATGAAGATGGGTGTTTTTGTAATAACCTCTGACAACTGGCATTGGAAAACGTCCCTGGCTACAGGAAAGCAAGAATGGAAAGATAAGATCGTGACCGATTGTAAGAAGGCAGTGGAAGTAGCGAAGAGGTGCAACGCCACCTGGGCAACGGTAGTTCCAGGAAATTTTGAAAGAAGCCTCCCGATGGATATGCAGACGGCCAATGTGATAGAAGGACTTCGGTTGGGGGCAGAGATTCTTGAACCCGCTAAACTGGTGATGGTACTTGAGCCTTTAAGTGATAATCCGGACCTGTTTCTCAGGCATTCATACCAGACCTACATGATTTGTAAGGCAGTGAAGAGCCCTTCCTGCAAGATCCTTTTTGATATGTACCATATGCAACGAAACGAAGGCAATATCATCGCAAACATCAATCTGGTGTGGGACGAAATCGGATATTTCCAGATCGGAGATAACCCTGGCAGAAAAGAGCCTACCACCGGAGAAATGAACTATAAAAACATCTTCAAGCATATTCAGGATAAGGGTTACAAAGGCATACTGGGAATGGAGCACGGAAACTCGAAGGCGGGTAAAGAGGGCGAAATGGCCCTGATCAAAGCATACAGGGAAGTAGACCTTGCCTGAACTTAATATCCTGTTTCTTGTTATATCATTGACTGATTGGCTAATTAGCTAATTGGCTAATTAAGTTATGCGAGTATTATTTTTCTTTTTATTTGTGAGTTTGAATGCGTTCTCCCAGGACGCAGATAAATTGATCCGTGACGTACGGGCGAAACTGGACCAGGTGAAAGACTACCGGGCAACCGGAAAGTTGAAAACAGATGTGGCATTCTTGAAAATTCCGGTTTCAAATGTGCAGGTGTATTACAAGAAGCCTAACCGGTTCAAGGTGAGAAAAGACGGCGGGATCTCCCTGCTTCCCAAAAATGGGGTGAGTATAAATCTAAGTTCCCTGTTAATGTCTGATGATTATACGGCCGTTCCGGCTGGTGAATCCGTGATCAATGGCATTACGGTGAAAATCATTAAACTGTTGCCACTCAACGATAATAGTGATGTTGTACTGACAAGTATGTATATCGATGAAAAGAAATTGCTGATCTACAAGGCAGTGACTACAACCAGGGACAATGGTACATACGACATGCAGATGAGTTATGGAAAATTTGAAAATTATGGATTGCCGGATAAAGTGATCTTTAGTTTCAATACAAAAGACTATAAAATGCCGAAAGGCGTGACGTTCGAATATGAAACCGGTGAGACGGCTAAAATGCAGGATGATAAGCTGAAGAACAAAAAAGGAAAGGTGGAAATTCTGTACGATAACTATACCATCAACCAGGGGTTTTCAGACGACGTATTTAAATAAAACCCGAACTCACCCGGGTTAAATTTTCTCCTGCTCGCGCGTCAAACACAAATAGCGTTGTGCTACTCTTCGATCTTTTCATCTACTGCATTTCTCAATACAGAAGAACTCATTTTACGCAACGGATTTCTGTGTGCATCCTGGTAACCCATCCGCTTTGCATGAATATCGAGTGCTACAAAGATCGCTTCCCGGAATGAAGATTCATCAGCTTTATCTTTCCCTGCAATATCAAAAGCTGTACCATGGTCGGGAGATGTTCTTACACCAGGCAAGCCAGCCGTATAATTGACTCCAAGTCCTTTTGCCAATGATTTGAAAGGGATCAATCCCTGGTCGTGGTACATCGCCAGAACAGCATCAAATTTTTCATGGTTACCGCGAGCGAAGAAAGCATCGGCGGCATAAGGTCCATAAACCAAAACATCAGATTTCCTGGCTTCAATTACTGCGGGCCTGATGATCTCATCATCTTCCTTACCGATCAATCCTTCATCACCGGCGTGTGGGTTGAGACCAAGTACAGCAATACGGGGTTTATCGATCCCAAAGTCGCGCCGAAGAGAATCTTTAATAATACGCAGTTTAGAAAGAATGCTTGCTTTGGTGATGTGTTTGGCAATATCACTTATGGGAACATGCTCTGTAACCAGTCCAACCCTCATATTCTCGGCACACATGAACATGACCACATCTTCCACCTCAAAAAAAGCCTTTAGGAAAGGCGTATGTCCCGTGTAAGGGAAATCGGCTGATTGAACGTTTTTTTTATGAATTGGGGCAGTGATGAGTGCGTGGATCTTGTTTTCTTTCAGCGCCTGGGCCCCGGCGATCAATGACTGCACGGCATATTGACCACCTGTTTCATTAAGGCTACCTGGGGTTATGGCCACATCCTCTTCCCAGGTGTTTACGATGTTCACCTGTTTGGGATTGAGCTTAGTCAGGTCCTTGATGTTATTGTAACTGATATTGACTTCAGGAAGTGATTTACGGTAGAAATTCAACACTTTGTTATTCCCGAAAATAACGGGGGTGCAGAATTCAAGCACCCGCTGATCAGAAAATGTTTTAATGATACATTCGAGGCCGATCCCGTTAAGGTCACCGGTTGTTATGCCAACTACGGGTTTCTGCAGACTAACCACCATATTCGATTCTTTGAGCGGGTAAAGGTAGTACTTTTGGGGTAGCATGTATACCTTAAAAAAGTCGCTGGGCCAGCATTTCCTCAAAGATGAAGCCGTAATTGACCGCATTATCACCGCACTCATGGAAAAGCCATTTTCAAGGTTGCTGGAAGTTGGACCCGGGGGCGGAGCACTGACAAAAAAATTGATTGAAATACCTGGTATCGACTTAAAAGCAGTGGAGTTGGATGATGAAAAAATTGATTACCTGCAAAACGCTTTTCCCATTCTTCGAAGCAAGATCATCCGGGGGGATATCCTGGAGATCACCCAACCCTTCACCCAATCCTTTACCCTGATCGGTAATTTTCCATATAATATCTCAACGCAGATCATGTTTCGTGTGATCGATTGGAAAACAGACGTGGATTCGGTAATCGGTATGTTTCAAAAAGAAGTGGCGCAGCGGATTACTGCACGGCCCAATAATAAAGACTATGGCATTCTCAGTGTGCTGATCCAGGCATGGTTTAAGGTGGAGTATCTTTTTGATGTAGACCCCAACTGCTTTAATCCACCACCAAAAGTGGTGAGTGGGGTGATCAGGCTGACGAATGCAGGTGATCCCTATGCGATCACGAACGTCAAGAAATTCTTCCTGCTGGTCAAAACAGCTTTCGGGCAGCGACGAAAGCAATTGCGAAATCCTTTGAAACATTTGTTCCCACCCGATGTTTTGAAGGAAGACATCTTCACGAAAAGGGCTGAAAATCTCAGTGTGTCTGATTATGTGGAGTTAATGACAAAAATGAAATGATAAGAAAGGTCATCATAACGGCAAAAGCACATCCTTGCCTCACGGAGGAGCTAACCCTTCATGGCTATGAGGTGGTGTACGCCCCTGATATTGCATACCATGATTTACTCATTGAGATTTCTGATTGTGTGGGTCTGGTGGTCACCACACGTCTTAAGATCGATAAAGCGATGATTGACCAGGCAACGAAATTGGAATGGATAGGGCGGCTTGGTAGTGGGCTGGAATTGATAGATGTAGAGTATGCGGTCTCCAAAGGGATCAGGTGCGAGAGCAGTCCGGAAGGCAACCGCAACGCTGTGGCGGAACACGCGCTCGGCATGTTGCTGACCCTCATGAACAAGATATGTTCCTCGTCTCTAGAAGTTAAAGCCGGTAAATGGATCCGGGATGCCAACAGGGCTGATGAACTCCATGGGAAAACGGTGGGTATCATTGGTTATGGCCACACCGGCAGTTCATTTGCGCGGCTACTCGCGCCCTTCGAGGTCACCGTGCTGGCCTACGACAAGTACAAATTTGATTTTGCCTCAGGTTATGTCAGGGAAGCTTCTTTAGAACAGATCGGCCGTTACGCTGATGTGGTCAGTCTTCATATTCCGCTTAAGCAAGACACGGAGCATATGGCCAATGACGATTTTTTTCAGCTGCTTTCGAGGAAGCCCTATTTCATCAATACCTCTCGCGGAGGTGTGCATGATATGGGTGCCATTGTGAGGGCCCTGGAGAACGGTACAATAAAGGGCGCTGCACTGGATGTGCTTGAAAATGAAAAATTAGATTCTTATAGCCGCGAGGAAAATAACCTTTTGCAAACCCTGCTAAAACTTCCAAATGTGATCGTAACGCCTCATATAGCAGGCTATTCCCACGAAGCATTTGAAAAAATGAGTCGGGTACTCTTGAACAAGTTGCAGATCGGCATTTGAGGCAGCCAGGATTTGCCGTTTGACCGCCGGGAAAGCCCCTGCTCGACATAGCGGCTTTATACAGAAATGCCCGTTTGTATCAGGTTTTAATTAAATTATATAGATTTGCACCATAGCAACGCTTCAGCATAAACTGGGGCGTTGTTATTTTTTTTTCAACGACTGCAAAATAAGGAGGACCTATGAGTGAGATTTTATACGTTTCAAAAGAGACGCTGGAGCTGATGAAGGCTGAATTGCAACGCCTTAAGACTGTTGACCGCCCTGCTGCATCAAGAGCCATTGCCGAAGCCAGAGAGAAGGGAGACCTGAGGGAAAATGCTGAATATGACGCAGCAAAAGAGGCACAGGGGCATCTTGAAGCAAGGATCAAGAAATTTGAGGGGGACCTGGCCAACTGTCGGATTCTCACTACTGATAACATCGATACCAGCAAGGTATCCATCCTGACCAAGGTAAAAATCACCAACCTGGCGACGAATAAGTCGATGGTTTACCAGATCGTTTCTGAAAAAGAAGCTGATCTCAAATTATCTAAGATCTCCGTGACTTCGCCAATTGGTAAAGGGTTGCTGGGGAAGAAAGTGGGTGAGGTGGCAGAAATCACTGCTCCAAACGGCATGATCAAATTCAAGGTTGAGGAGATCAGCATATGAGCAGCATTTTTTCCAGAATCATCAATGGGGAGATACCATCTTACAAAATAGCGGAGAATGATAAGTTTTACGCATTCCTGGATGTGTTTCCGCTGCAACCAGGTCACACCCTGGTGGTGCCGAAAAAGGAGATCGATAGATTCTTTGATCTGCCCGAAGATCACCTGGCCGAAATGCTGGTTTTTTCAAAACCGATCGCCCGGGCCATTGAGGCAGCATTCGATTGCAAACGATGTGGAATTGCGGTCATTGGGCTTGAGGTACCTCATGCCCATTTGCACCTGGTTCCCATTAACCATGCGGATGATCTTAATTTTACACGGGAGAAGATGAAACTGACGCCTGAACAAATGAAGGACTGCCAGGATAAAATCCTACAGCATGTCGGGTGAAGCGATACAGAGACCTACGCCGGTGACCATTTTTTGCTGCCTGTTGATCACTGCAGGACTATCCAACATTATTTATACGTTCACTGGCGTTTACGCTCCTTATGGTTTGTTGTATTCTGCAGCCCATACTTTACTCACCATCATCATGTTCGCCGCTATTTCGGGGATCTGGAGTATGGAGCGCTGGGGTGTTTATTTGTTTTTAGCTGTTCTGGCCCTGAAGTTTGTACTGGACCTCTACACGGGGGCCTTTCATTATCTCGAGCTGATTTTACTGGTACCAGCTATTTATTTTTTGGTGCTTTTCCGCAAAATGAAATAAGCTATTTCCCAAACAGCTACCTGACTTTGTCGGGGTTTTTTTTGATGAAATCTTCCCAACCTTTTAAACCTTTGACAATGCCCTGAGGGCCACTGCTACCCTGGTAATGATGGCAAACCGCTACTGCCAGCGCATCAGTGGCATCGTACGATACATTTTCCATAGTTAGTGATAAGATCACTTTCAGCATTTTCCAGACTTGTTCTTTATCCGCGTTACCATTACCCGTAATAGCCTGTTTGATCTTCCGGGGCGAATATTCCGTGACTGGCAATCCCCTTTGCATGCCTACTGCAATTGCGATTCCCTGGGCCCTTCCAAGTTTGAGCATGCTTTGCACGTTCTTGCCAAAGAAAGGTGCTTCTATCGCCAGTTCATCAGGCTTATATTCTTTGATGAGGTCGTTCATGGACTGGTGGATCACTCCCAGCCTTTCAAACATATCTTTCATTTTGGTGAGCTTGATCGTGTTCATGGTAATGAGTGTCAATTTCTTGCCATTCACTTCCAGCAAGCTGTAACCCATCATCTGTGTTCCAGGATCGATGCCTAAAATAAATTTCGAAGTATGTTGCAAGAGGGATTTATTTTTGAGAAAAGAAAGCCGCTGAACAAAAGTATCAAAATATTCTTCAACTACTTTCTTGGTCCCCTCATCTTCATTTGGTTATCAATCTCTATTTACAGGCAGATTCGACTGCAGCCCGACTTAAAAGATAATTTAGCCCTGATTCGTGAAGCAGCAACCGGTGGCCAGTCGTGGAAATTTTGGTTGGTCATTTTGTTGATGGTATTGAACTGGGGTCTGGAGGCGCGCAAATGGCAGGTGCTCCTCATGCCTTTGGAAAAGTTAAGCCTGGGAAGGTCATTCAAGGCAATTCTTTCAGGCGTCGCATTTGCGCTTAATACGCCCAACAGAGTGGGGGAGTATGCCGGAAGGATACTATATATTTCTGAAGGAAAAAGAATTAGAGCCGTATCCCTCACCATTGCGGGAAGTTTTAGCCAGCTGATCATCACGCTGGTTTTTGGCGTTGCGGGTATTTGGGTACTGAGAGATTTATTCCTATCGAACGAATACATTTCATCGTTTTCCATCTGGCTGAAGTTTTTGGAAGCCATACTGATCGTGATCACCATAATCTCATTGCTGATCTATTTCAGGATTAGCTGGATCATCAAAGGAGTAGAGCGTTTGCCGGGGTTGTCAACATTTGTTCGACATATATCAGTGCTGGAAGAGCTCTCTGTTAGAATTTTGTTAAGAGTACTAAGTCTGTCATTCGGCAGGTATATCATATTCATCATTCAGTATAATTTGTTGCTTCAGGTGTTGCATGTTGATGCAGGTTGGTGGCAGGGATTCTGGCTGGTCTCGGTGTTATTTCTCTGGCTGGCCATTTGGCCTACTATCGCATTGCTTGAATTGGGGTTACGATGGGAATACAGTGTGTTGCTGTTTAGTATGGTGAGTGGGAACACGGTGGGCATTTACGCAGTTGCTACGGGCATCTGGTTGATCAACCTGGTTCTTCCGGCATTGGCAGGAAGTTTGTTCATGCTGGGAATCCGTATCTTTAAAGAACGATAGTGCAACCCATCAGTTATCAAAGATGTCTCTGATTAATAGCCGACCCCTGGCAGGTTCAGTTCAAACTTACTGAAATCAATGCTTTAATGAAGAAATTTGCGATTGTCTTACTATTAACGATAACAACAATCAGATCCAGTGCGGGTGATGATTTTTGTGGGGTGAATAACAACACTTTCCTAAACGGGGAACGCATCACATTCAAAGTGTTTTACAATGTGATCGGCCTCTATGTCGATGCCGGAACCGCGCAGTTCAGCCTAAACAAAGAATTGTTTCAGAACAGATATGTGTATCATGTAATAGGGGAAGGCTATTCAAATCCTTCGTACGACTGGATTTTTAAAGTACGGGACCGATATGAATCTTATATCGATACGGTTACGTTAAAGCCCTATAAGTTTATCCGGAATGTGGATGAGGGGGGATATAAGAAATATGAGAACGTTACGTTTAACCACGAAGCAGGAACAGCGGTGTCAAGTAATGGTACGTTTAAAGTCCCGGCCTGCGTGCAGGATGTGTTGAGTGCTATCTATTATGCAAGGAACATCGACTATAATAAATATAAAGCGAACGATCGCATACCCTTCGATATGTTTATCGACGATGAAGTGAATCATCTTTTCATCCGGTACCTGGGAAAGGAAACAATCAAAACCAAATATGGAAAATTCAAGGCGGTCAAGTTCAAGCCCTTGCTGATCAAGGGAACCATATTTGAAGGTGGCGAGAAGATGACAGTATGGGTTTCCGATGATCAAAACCATATACCCCTTCGTATCGAAAGTCCCATCTCAGTTGGCAGTGTCAAAGTGGATATGATGAGATATGCTAACCTTCGTTATCCGATGACTTCCCGGGTCAGCTTCCGCAACTAGATGGGGTAGGTTTCTTTCATCCTGATGCCTTTCTCGGTCCGCATCAGTGTGCATGCCGCTATTGTGGGATCGTGTTCAAATATCAGCACGTAGTCATTATTCACCGCTTCTTCCAGGAAAGCCTTTTTCTCGAGCAAGGTGGTTAGTGGGAACATATCATAGGCCATCACATAAGGTATTGGTATATGTGCGGCGGATGGCAGCAGGTCCGCCATATAAATGATTGTTCTTCCACCATCATTGATCTGCGGCAGCATCATGGCTTGTGTATGTCCGTAAACGAAACGAATGGATATGTTTTCCGTGAAGGGAGTGAGGTCACTCACTTCGATCATTTTCAGTTTCCCGGATTCCTGGATCGGTAAAATATTTTCTCTCAGGAAAGAAGCTTTTTCCCTGTCGTTTGGCTCTGTTGCCCACTTCCAATGAAGCTCATTGCTCCAGTAGGTAGCATTTGTAAAAGCAGGTACAAGTTCATTGCTCTGCCTGATGATCGCTCCGCCACAATGGTCAAAGTGCAAGTGGGTAAGTAGTACATCTGTGATGTCATTTTTTGAAAAGCCTTTCCCGGCAAGCGAAGATTCGAGGGTGGCATCACCATGCAAATCGTAGTGGCCGAAAAACTTTTCATCCTGCTTATTACCCATACCGGTGTCTACCAGGATCAAACGGTCGCCATCTTCGATGAGCAGGCAACGAAGGGCCCAGGTACACATGTTTTTCTCATCGGCGGGGTTCAACTTGTTCCAGATCGATTTGGGTACAACGCCAAACATCGCGCCGCCATCCAGTTTGAAGAATCCCGTATCTATAGTGTGAAGTTTCATGTTCCTGCAAGGTCGGAAAATTGGACGAAATGGATATCATTCCATCCCTGCTCGGGATAGGCAGTTGCCCAGTTAAGACTGAAGTGATTTAATGGTAGGGACAAATGCAGTGTGGATTATACCCGCTGCCTCCTCAATGTCACCAGCAAAAACACCAGCCCCATGGCAAAAAAGATCATGCAGCTTAGAACAGACATTCTCTGTGAGCCAGTGAGCTCGGTTAGATAGCCGAACAGGAAGAGGCCGATCACGATGCCAACTTTTTCGGAGACGTCAAAGAA
>JANMHK010000242.1:0-5141 GCA_031375135.1 Sphingobacteriales bacterium
ATATCTGACGATGGGAAGCGGTGGTATTCGAGTATTTTGATTGCCCAGGAACCGGGGGCCGAGTTCTCATATCCTTACCTGATGCAGGCTCGCGACGGATTGTTGCATGTAGTCTATACCTGGAAGAGGCAGCAGATCAGGCATGTGATCATTGATCCCACAAAACTTCCAAAAGGTTTAGAAATTGGCCTTTAATTGATCGTTTTAGCAGTTATTCAGGGACTGTTAATAATTTTTTTTAATTCGAGGCAGCGTACTGGGGCGTTCTCTGCTCTTTGCATTGAATAATACCCTTATATTGTACCCCCATTTGTGCCTATTGAGAACTGCTCTTGAATTTTTTTTATTTAAACCAAACACAACAATTATGTTAAGATCGATTCTGACTGCTATCCTTGTGCTGGGTGTGGGATTGATGTCCTTTTCCCAGACTCGTCAACTGACAGGGAAGGTATTAGGCCCTGATAACCAGGGTGTTCCTTCCGTTTCAGTGAAAGTAAAGGGAGGTTCTGCTGCTACTACCACAAATGCAGACGGGGTATTTTCCCTGAATGTGCCAACTGGTGGTTTTACCCTGGAAATGTCATCTGTAGGTTTCGCTGCACGTGAATTTCCGGTAAGCGCGAACCAAACCAATGTGATGATAAACATGACTACAGATGCCACCCAAATGCAAGACATTGTGGTAACTGGCCTGGGTATCACCAAACAATCCCGTAAGCTGGGTTATTCTGTAACTAAAGTAGACGGTGCACAGTTGACACAAGCCCGCGAAGCAAACGTCGGTAACTCATTGACGGGCCGCGTAGCCGGTTTGAAAGTGGCTGGAACCAGCTCTGGTCCCCAGGGTACCGTAAAGATGTTATTGCGCGGTAACCCAAGTATCACTGGCTCAGGTCAGCCTTTGTTTGTGATCAATGGTATTCCCATGGATAACACACAGCGTGGTGCTGCCAACGAGTGGGGTGGTGGTGATGCCGGTGACGGTATCGGCAACCTCAACCCGGATGATATCGAATCTATGACTGTGCTGAAAGGCCAGGCTGCTTCGGCCCTTTATGGCGCCAGGGCATCAAATGGTGTTATCCTTATTACTACTAAATCTGGTAAGAAGAACGAATTTACTGTTGAGTACAACATGAACTACATGGTGGAAAATGCAGTGGACTTCACGGATTTCCAATATGTCTACGGTCAGGGTACTGGTGGCGTTAAGCCAACCAACGTGGCTGAGGCTCGGACTACCGGTCGCAGGAGTTGGGGCCCTAAACTGGATGGCAGTCAGGTGATAGGAATTGACGGTAAAAATTACCCTTATGCTGCTCAGCGTAACAACATCAAGAATTTCTATCGTCCCGGTCCGTCATTGACCAATACGGTAGCGATTTCCAGTGGTGGATCAAATGGTTCTTTCAGGTTGTCATATGCTAACCTCGGAAGCGAGGCGATCCTTCGTAACAGTGGTGTGAACAGGAATACCTTCACATTGAATGTTGACCAGAACCTGAGTAAGAAATTGAACATCAAATTGTATGCTCAGTACTTAGACCAGCGTAACAATAACATCCCTTATTTGTCTGATGGTCCGCTAAACGCCAACAACGGTATGTTCCTGGCTAACAACATTGATATCAACTCCCTGAACCCCGGTTTTGATCCAGCTACCGGCAGGGAGATTGTATTCAGTGATGATGAGTATGTGACCAACCCCTGGTTTGTGGTGAATCAACTGGTGAATGATCAGAATAGGAAAAGGCTGATTACAGCGGCTACCCTGAAATATAATATCACGGATTGGTTGTATTTGCAGGGCCGTGCTGGATTTGACCAAGCCAATGACGCGAGCTTAAGCGTGACCCCTTGGGGTACTGGTTATAGCAATGGCCTCAGAGGTGGTTTAAACGGCCAGGGCAAGTCTGAGCGGTCTGAATACAATATGGACGTTCTTTTGGGCGCTACCCGTAAACTGACTTCTGACCTTACTTTAGACGCAGCTGTTGGTGCAAATACCAGGGTTAACCGTTCAGAGGGGGTAAGTATCAGTGGAAGTCCGTTCGTTATTCCTTACATATATAACATTAGCAATACCGTAAACCGCGGTCAGGGTTATGGTTTTGCCAAAACACAGGTGAATTCTGCTTACGGTACTGTTGATCTGGCGTATAAAGACTTCCTGACTTTGGGCGGAACCGCTCGTTATGATGCATATTCCACCCTGCCTGAAGGAAACAATTCTATCGTTGTTCCTTCCGTTTCAGCAGCTTTTATCTTCTCAGAACTGGTTAATGTGCCATCTTTGAGTTTTGGTAAACTCCGTGCATCATGGGCGAAAACATCTAACGAGTTCGTTACGCCATACCAAACAGCGCTTGCCTACAACACTGGCAACGCTTATTTAGGCCAGACAGTGGGTTCATTTCCCTTCAACCAGCCCAGTGGTTTGTTGAAGCCATTCACCACAACAGAGTTTGAAATTGGAACTGATCTGAGATTTTTCAACAGCAGGCTGAACTTCGACATTGCCTGGTATACCAAGAAGACTGAAAACGAGATCATGAGAGCTAATTACAGTATTACTTCTGGAATTCAATCTGGTTTCGTGCCGAACGGTTCAACGAAGAACACTGGTTTGGAAATCCTGGTTAGCGGTACTCCAATCAAGTCAAAAGACTTCAGCTGGGTATCAACAGTAAACTTCACCACGGTTAAGAACCAGGTGTTGAGGACTGACCCAAACAACAGTACATTGCAACTTGGCTATAACAGGGCTAATTTGGGTAATGCCTATACTGCTTATGTAGTTGGCAAGGCTGGCCCTCAGATCATGGCTTTTGAGCAGAGGAGAGACTCTAAGGGCGTAGTTGTTGTTGATGCCGCTGGCCTTCCGGTTAGGGCTGCTACGGCAACTCCCCAGGGATCTGTTCTGCCGACAGTATATGGCGGTTGGAATAACGAATTCAACTATAAGTCTTTCAGCTTTGCTTTCCTCATCGATTACAGCTTTGGTAACAAAATTCTTTCAGCTACCAGTTATTACTCAACGCTCAGGGGACTTAACCAAAAAACCCTGGTTGGACGTGAAACTGGAATTAAAGAAGGAGTTGACGTTAACGGTGTAACCAACACGGTAACGGCCAGTGCACAAGCGTATTATGGTGCCCAAGCCAATCAAATTACAGCTTCCCACGTACTGGACGGTGATTTCATTAAACTTCGCCAGGTGTCATTGGGTTACAATCTTCCGGCTTCTATGTTGAAATCGCTCAAGGTTGTTTCTGGTGTAAGCATTGCTTTGGTAGCCAGGAACCTGCTGGTTCTGATGAAGAAGTCAGACAATATTGATCCTGAAGCAACTTTTGGCTCTAATATTAATTATTATGGTATTGAGGGTACAAGCCTTCCCACCACAAGGTCTTACGGTGTGAACGTGAATATCAAGTTCAAAAACTAATTCGGGAAAAACTTAAGCAATCACAAATATTATAGATATGAAATTGATAAAATATTTATTAATCGGCGGTATGTTCATCTCTACGCAGATGAGCTGTACCAAAGACTTCGCAGAACTAAATACAAGCCCGACAGCCATCCCTCCGGAACAATTCGATCCCAATTTTTTGCTGACCAATGCTGAGAACGGGTACAAGAATGCGATTTCCGGTTACAATGGGCCGATTCTTTTCCAAAGCGGCTGGGTGCAGCTCCTCGCTTCTACTACCACAGAAGGTGCTATTTATTACAGCAACATGGATAAATACACGCCGTCGGCTAACACGCAGAGTTATTCCAATGGTAGTTGGGGTACTGCTTATGGTGCAGGAGCCAATGCCCAAAAAATCATCACTTTGTTTGGAGCTGATGCAAACAGGGGGAATTCTGTTGGAGCGGCTACCGTCATCAAGGTAATGGCAGTGAGTTATCTCGCTGATATCTACGGCGATGTTCCCTATACACAGGCATTCAAAAACGAGACGGAAGGTATTCAGAAGCCCGTTTATGACAAACAAGATGTGGCCATGAAGGCGATGCTGGCTGACCTGGAAAAAGCGTCAGCAATGTTCGGCGCTGGCAAAGCAGCCATGACATCCGACGTAATGTACAGTGGTGATTGGGCTAAGTGGAAAAAATTGGCCAACTCCGTGATGCTGCGTATTGCCATGCGTTATATTAAGAGGGATCCCGCTTTTGCAAAAGCATGGGCTGAAAAAGCGATTGCTGGTGGTGTTTTTACATCCAGTGCAGATGATGCTTTTATGCTTGGCGATCAGTCAAATGGCTATACCAGCTCTAATGCTGGCGCATTGCGTGTTATTGCTGACCTTTATGAGGTTAGGTGGTCCAAGACCTTAATCGATTTCCTGAAAGCTACTAACGATCCAAGGATCTCTGCCATCGCTGAGATTCCCAAACCAGGTGCTGCCGGTAACAAGGGTTATGATGCTGGGGACATTACAGCTGCTAATCAATTGGGACTCCCTAATGGTTATGATATGAATGGCGGTGCATTAGATATTACCAATTCTCCCGGATATCCTGGCCCAACTGGGACTGGAGGCGATGTAACCAAAATTGGTAAATATTCAAGACCCCAAGGCCATTTCCGTGACTTGAACGCTCCGGTTTACCTGATGACTTATGCTGAAGTGGCACTGCTGCAAGCTGAAGCTAAAGTAAGGGGCTGGGCTGCTGGAAGCGCAACGGCTGCGGAACTTTATGCAAATGGTGTTAAAGCCGGTATGGCTTCTTTGGCCAGATTCGGTGCAGCAGCTACAGTCTCTGCCGCAGCTGCCGATGCGTATGTTACAGCTAACCCGCTCAATGTGTCAAGTACTGCTGCGTCTTTGAAAATGATCAATGAGCAATACTGGGCTACTACAGGTTCTTACATGAGTTTCTCTGAAGCCTGGAGCAACTGGCGCAGGAGCGGTTTTCCTGTTCTGACTCCGGTTGTTGTTACTGGTAATTTCAGCAACGGTCAAATTCCAAGAAGACAGTTATACAATTCAGGCGAAGTTGGAACGAATGCTGCCAACCAGAACTCGGCTATTAGCACAGGCCTGACCCCAGGTGTTGATGCATTTAGCTCACGCGTATGGTGGGATCAATAAATTGATGTTTATCATCCAAATAGAAAAACCTCC
>JANMHK010000250.1:0-2104 GCA_031375135.1 Sphingobacteriales bacterium
AAAGGCGGTTCATGATCAGGCAGCAAATAAAATAAAAAACCCCGGCAATTGCTGGGGTTTTCTGATTTTTTGAAAATAATCAAACCAGCATGGTCACTGGATTTTCCATATATTTTTTCAGAGTCTGAAGGAATGCTGCACCTACTGCTCCGTCCACGCTTCTGTGGTCACAACTCAATGTCACTTTCATCACATTGGTTACACCAAAGCCATCCCCTTTTCTGACAACAACTTCCTTTATACGGCCAACCGCTAGTATGCAACTGTCGGGCGGATTGATAATGGCAGTAAACTCATCGATATCCATCATTCCTAAATTAGAAATGGTAAACGTATTGCCGGTAAATTCTGCGGGCTGTATTTTCTTATCCCTTGCTTTAGCATAAAGGTCTTTTGCATCAGCCGCGATCTGGGACAATGATTTTTGATCGGCATGGCGAATGACCGGAACAATCAGTCCTTCTGGCAAGGCGATGGCCGATCCAATATGAATATGCTGATAGGTTCTGATAAAATCTCCCATCCAGCTGCTGTTGACAGCGGGGTGCTGGCGAAGTGCCATCGCACTGGCCTTAATGGTCATATCCTGGAAAGAGATCTTTACAGGACTGATTTCGTTCATCTGTGTCCTAGCGGCCATGGCATTGTCCATGTTGATCTCCATCGTGAGATAGAAATGGGGCGCTGTGAACATACTTTCTCCCAATCGACGGGCGATGGTTTTTCGCATGGAAGTGAGTTGCGTGTCCACAAATCCTTCCTGACCTGACGGCGCGAAGGCAGCCACTTTCTGAGCTGCTGCGGCAGGAGCAGGAACTGCAGCCGGAGCAGCTGCGGGTACGAAGCCATCTACATCCTTCTTTACGATCCGTCCACCATCGCCTGTTCCCGGAACCTTGTTTATATCGATACCTTTTTCCTCAGCAAGTTTTTTTGCCAGTGGGGAAGCCTTGATACGGCCGTTGGCGCCATGAGATTCTTCAATAACTTCGGCGGGTGCAGATGTTGCAGCCGGAGCTGCTTCGCTTGCCGGTGCAGCCGTTGCGGGCGTGTTTGAAATTTGAGCCAGAGAATCCAGCAGGGGTTTAATATCCGTTCCTTCCTTACCCACAATAGCAATAATCTCATTGACTTTAGCAGCCTCGCCTTCTTTCACGCCTGTATAGAGTAAACTGCCTTCTACATATCCAACCACTTCCATGGTTGCCTTGTCAGTTTCCACATCTGCAATAGCGTCGTCTGATTTTACTTTGTCGCCTATCTGTTTATTCCACTTTACGATCTTTCCCTCCGTCATAGTATCGCTCAAGAGCGGCATTCTGATAACGGTGACCCCAAGCTGTTCAGGGGTAACCGCCGGAGCTGCCTGTGCTGCAGGGGGTGCCGTCGGGGCGGCTGGTGCTGTGGCTGGTGCTGCGGTAGGTGTTGCAGGTGCTGATGTTCCTTTGGGCGCATCGAGCAGGGATTTGATGTCCTCCCCATCTTTTCCTACGATAGCGATGATCTCGTTCACTTGCGCGGCCTGGCCCTCGGGTACACCGAGGTATAAAAGGGTGCCGTCAGCATAGCCCACAACTTCCATGGTAGCCTTGTCTGTTTCAACATCTGCCAGTACGTCGTCGCTTTTCACCTTATCACCTACTTTCTTGTTCCACTTGACGATCTTTCCTTCGGTCATCGTATCGCTCAAAAGAGGCATTCTGATCACTTCAGCCATATGAAGGACATTTAAGTTTTGGATGCCGAAAATAACGCATATTAGCGAATTAGCGAATTACCGGATTGGCGAATTAGCGGATTGGTGATTTATCGAATGACAAATTCGTTCCACGCAACAAATAATCCGGTAATCCGCCAATCCGTTAATCCGACGATCTTTCAATAGTCTAAATCCAGCTCCAGCTTATCTTTAAGGTCTTTAATAAGGGGATACATTTCGATGAGTTTGAGGTATTGCTCCCTCGACGACATCGGCTTGTCCCTGGGACCCTCATCTTCCTTCTTTTCTTCCAAAATGAGGTTGTATTTGAGCTGGCGGTTGTTGAAGAAACGCTGCATATGCTCGATCAGTCCGCCTCTTTCCACTTCAATGAATTTTTGCTGG
>JANMHK010000258.1:0-1741 GCA_031375135.1 Sphingobacteriales bacterium
CCGTGAGTCGTTTTTTATATATTATTTGTAACAACGGGGCAGAACACGGAAAAGCAAACAAATACAATGTACATAATTTTAAGAAGGGTAAGAATAATAAAATAGAGCATTGCGTGGGCGGTCGGTTCACAACCTATACCGGTACCAAGAAAGATTTTGTCACGGCTGGCCCTGCTTCCCTCACCAGGACCTCAGGCATTCCTTTCTTGATTGTCTTCGCCGGTATCAAAGAAGAGAATATTGATACGCTCAATGTACAGAGACCTCTGATCAATTCGCTGAACCTAAGCTACAACATGGGCTATCAATTTAGCAGTCGTTTTTACGGAGGGATCAACATCGATGTCATAGGTTTAAGCATTGGCAGAAAAAGCAGTTCGGTGCTGACATCCAATGGTCAGACATTTACCGAACCAGATGCCAAACCAACGCCTTTCAATGTGCTGCTGACGGGTGACCATGATCACGGGTCACTTAATTCAGAGTTTTTTATTCGTTATAAAGTTGGCAAAAGCTGGAGTATTAAGGCCCTGTACCAGTTCATTTTTGCAGAGTACAAAACCCAGAACGTGGTTCAGGTGGCTCCTGATGGGACAGAAGTTGATCGTTTCCGAAACAAAGCAAACAATCTCGGCCTGGGATTTGTCTATCATTTGAAGTGATGATTGTTGCAAACATGGTAAGCTGGGCATTGCTCGCAGCAGGAATGATCCGTAAGGATCTTTTGGTTCTTGCGATGGCTTGCATATCTCAAGTTGGACCGCTGCCGGTTTTGAAACCTACAGATGCGGGGTCAAAGGTTTCTTTTACCATTCGAAATTTCGGATTGAATGTGGATGGAAGCTTGTCGGGCCTGGGTGGTGAAATTGTTTTCGATCCCAAGTCGCCTTCAACGGCGCGATTTGATGTGTTCGTAAAAGCAGCGTCGATCAAAACGGGAAATCGCTTGCGCGACGATCATCTGATCAAAAAAGACTATCTCAACGTAGCCAGCTTTCCGGAGATCCGCTTTCGATCGGTCTCGGTGTCGCCGGGAACGGTGGCAGGATCTTACAATATAACAGGTACGCTCACCCTAAAAGGTGTCAGCCGGGAAATCAGTTTTCCGTTCCGCGCGGAACCTCAGGGGAACGGATATCTGTTTACAGGCAGTTTCCAGATCAACCGTCGTGATTTTGGTGTTGGCGGCGGGAGTATTTCGCTAAGTGATCACATGACCATGATGTTGCGGATTTATGGTCAGTGACGAAATGGGTTACCTGGGTTGTCCGGAGTAGCTCGATCATTGACCCGGCTTGTTGAGGCAGAGATCCTCGATTCGTGACCCTTGTATTATATTCCGTTTGAAGTTAATTTGCAGGATGGGCAGATCAAATGCGTACGATGAATTAACATCCGAGTGGGAGGATAGATACAGCTCTCTTGATTCTATAGAGGCAGATTGTTGGGCAAGATTGGAGGATGCCAGCAAATCCGCGAGAGATGAATTTCACTTGCCAGTGGTTGGTACTGTTTCTGGCGATGCGCCTTCCCTGAGAACAGTAGTATTGAGGGGTGTCTGGTCGGCTGATAAAAAGCTCAGTTTTCATACCGATATCCGAAGTCCGAAAGTTGCGGAACTTCTGGCTAATCCTTCCATCAGTATGTTGTTCTATCACAAAGAGCATCGCCTGCAGCTCCGTGTGTGGGGCAAGGCGGTGATCGACAGGGATAGTCCGGACGCGTGGGCCGCCTGGAACAG
>JANMHK010000334.1:0-20841 GCA_031375135.1 Sphingobacteriales bacterium
TAGAAGACCTTCCGCTGTTAAATGTCCGGCCATCGCCATACTGCCGATCGTCCCGCCTTCTTCATTCGCAAAAATGATGAGTTCTAAAGGGTGGTTAGTCGTGATGTTTTGCTCATTTAATGTCTCTATAATTTCCAACCCACTGATTGAGCCCACCGTGCCATCGTAGTTGCCACCATCTGGCACCATATCAATATGTGAACCAAATGCAATCGGCTTGAGCGCCGGGTTTTTCCCTTTTCGTTTCCCGACAAGATTTCCCGCGGCATCAACGGCAGGTTCAAGTCCTGCTTTTTTCATCAGGTCCAAAAACCATGCGCGCCCTTCCATATCGCCTTTGGTGTAAGCAACCCTGTAACCTCGGCCCTGCTCGTCTTTGCCAAACTTTGACAGTTCTGCAAGACGGTTTGCAATTCGATTTTCGTTTACCTTAAAATTGTTTCGAATCACCTTTGAATCCGCCATTCCGAAGGCCGTTAAGCTCATCGCTGTTAACGAGGATTGCTTGATAAAAGATCTTCTTTTCATTGCTTTGAATTTAGAGGGGCCGTGTCTCACTCAAGATAGCGCCTTAGGTCCGGACATTCACTGGTCCTTATGTTTGAATAGTTTTCTGATCAGGTAGATCATTCCCCCAATGACGGCAAAACCGAACGCGAATGTCAAGAAGTCGGTGAAGTCTGGCATGCGATAAATTTAGCGAAGGATTGCGGACTGAGAAAAAATACATTCAATATCTTCACTATGCGTGGTTAAATCGTGGGGTCTATAGCATCAATTGGAAATGCTCAACGAAGTATAGATTCAAGGATCTCGCGTTGAGCGGCATCCATATTTTCAACACGACGAAGAGAAAGCACTTGCTTTCCGTTTTCTGTTTCTGTAACCAGTTTCAAGCCAGCAGCACCTAGATACCTATCGTAATCAATATCCCTGGCGGTGTATACATATTCGAATACCTGGTTCAGGGATTGACCTGCTATTTTTTCGCACGTATATTGAAACTCTGCATCCGTGAAGCCGCGGCCTAAGCGTTTATAATAATTGTAATAGAGGAAGCGCATCACATCATCGAGCGACTGTTTGTTTGCAGATGCTTTTCGAATGGCGATGTCCAATATCAGACCCACTACCGGCCCTTTTTCATAGTATGATATTGAACGATCGCCTTCTTCTCCTTGTCGGCCGAAAGGCCCGTCACTCCAGGTTTCGTAGCTGGATTGGGTGAGGGATTGATAAGTACGGCCGGGATCGTTTTCGTGCGTGCGGATATTCCCACTCAAATTGGCCAGCCATTGTTGTTCTGTTGCAAGTCCTGCTCTTTTCACTATGAGGTATTCATAGTAGACCGACAAGCCCTCACTGACCCAGAGTAAATTGGTGCGATTTGGTTTGTCGTATTCAAAAGGTCCGAGCTCAAAAGGTCTAATGCGTTTTACATTGTAATGATGATAGTATTCGTGAGCGATGAAATTCATGGTACGATTCATTCCGCCTGGCGTACTTAACTCACTGCCTGCGAAGCTGATGGTGGTATTGTTGAGGTGTTCGATCCCGCCACGTCCCGGACCGATGGCAATGAATGTATATTCTTTGTAAGGGATGTCGCCGATCATTCCTGATGCAGTTTCAACCATCTTCTTCAAATTGCTCATCAGCAGTTCGTGGTCAAATTTTTCCATTTGGTATCCGATGAACCGATGTTTGATGCCGTTAACGGTAAAAGATGGAAGCTCTTCGAGGGGCCCGATCAGTATAGGGCAATCATACAAAATATCAAAATCAGGAGCCGTGAATGCTGTTGCAGAAATAGCGACAAGTCCTGTTGCGATTTTATCTGATGATTTTTTGGGAATGATGTTCACGCGGACTGGCAGATTAATGCGATCGTTCGCATACATGAATACACTGCCTGGGATCAGATAGGCGTGGGCGGTATCGACAAAACTGGAGGCCACGAATTTTCTTTCTGTTTTAACGTCGTATCTGATGGTGGTTTTTGCGGGGGCATTCCCAATGCGCCACGCGTTGCCGTTTTGAACCACTGTCAGGGATTTTCCTTTGGCGTCCCGGGCTTCAAAGTTTTCAACCTTCTTGCTGAAATGCATGATCTGGTAATAGCCCGGCGTCCATTCCGGCATTTTCAACACCAGGGAGTCATCGTTCCAATGTTCTATGTTCAGGACCACGTGCACATAATGTGCTGCGGCTTTGGGCATGGAGACCGTGTAGGTCAGCGATGGTTGTTTTTGTTGGGCCGATGACATCAACGCTGTGAAAACAAGAAACAATATTAGAATAAGGCGCATGGGTTAAAAATTGTGGGTTTCGGGAAGTTAGGTAATATTCAAGTCGTCTTAATCCGGTGCCATTTTGGGGAGATGAACTGCCTGTTTCAAGCGGGATGAGCCGAATAAATCCGCTAATCGGCTCAAGAAAGTGCTATATTTGAGCCGAATAAATCTTCTAATCGGCTCATGAACCCATATAATTGGCAGCAGAGAGAATGGCCCAAATTCAAATTCTCGCTTGAAGGCGTTGAAAATGAGCTTCTTGCGTTCGCTGAGAAGCTGGGCTGGGTATCAGGCCTGATGGAAGGTCTAACCGAAGACTCCAAACAGGACCTGACTATTGACATTATACTTGCCGAAGCGATCAAGACCTCTGAAATCGAAGGGGAATATCCAAGCCGTAAGGACGTGCTTTCATCGATAAGAAAGAATTTGGGTCTTCACCAGGCAGTTGAACATATAGCAGATCGAGCGGCCGCTGGCCTGGGTGAGTTGATGATTAATGTTCGTACAACATTTAGGGACCCATTAACAGAGGAGAATCTTTTTGCATGGCATATCATGTTACTTGGGCAACAAAAAGGTATCGAACTGGGTGGGTGGCGAACGCATGCAGAGCCTATGCAGGTAATCTCAGGGGCAATGGGAAAAACGAAAATTCACTATGAAGCGCCTCCATCGTCTTCCGTACCTAAGGAGATGAAAAACTTTATCAAGTGGTTCAATGACACTGCACCTGGCGGAAAGAATGAAATTAAGAACGCTCCCGTACGGTCGGCTATTGCCCATTTGTATTTTGAAACGATCCACCCTTTCGAGGACGGGAATGGAAGGATTGGCAGGGCCATAGCAGAGAAAGCATTATCGCAGACTGTGGGCCGACCTGTGTTGCTTAGTTTATCATCAACTATAGAGTCAAAGAGAAAACTTTATTACGATTCTCTGGAGACAGCACAAGGGTCAATGGAGATTACGCCATGGATAAATTATTTTGTCGGAATCTGTCTTGCTGCACAAACAGAAACAGAATCACAAATTGATTTCACATTAAAGAAGGCAAAATTCTTTGACAGGTTCAAAGATCAGCTCAATGAGCGCCAGATGATCGCGGTTAAAAGGATGTTGGGAGAAGGCATGAAGGGTTTTGACGGCGGGATGAACGCAAGAAAATATGTTGGGATTACAAAAACCTCTAAAGCTACTGCTACGAGGGACATACAGGAGTTGCTTGAAATAGGTGCTTTTATTTTGGCTGGTAAGGCAGGGGGACGAAGTACCAGCTACCTCGTGAATTTGTAGGAGTTATATGACAGGTAGGTGTAATAATTCGAATTATTGATACCTATTCGGTAAATTGTATCAACCATGAATTTTCCGGGTTCTTCACATCTCCCCATCAATCTTTTTGCGACTTGTTTTACAACATCTCCTATATATTTAGTGTTAGTAGAAGATCGGATTACAATTCATTCAAATAAATATCATGGACCTGTTCAGCGCCCAATACAAAACAGAAAATCTATTGCCCCTTGATGGCGTTGTAAATTATTACGGGAAGATATTTTTGTTAAACGAAGCGAATCAATATCTATATGCATTGCTGAACAACATTGAGTGGCGGAACGACGAGGCCTTTATCATGGGCAAACATTTTATCACGAAACGCAAAGTGGCATGGTACGGCGACCGGCCTTTTGAATATTCATATTCCAATACAACTAAGCATGCACTGCCATGGACTGACGAACTTCTGACTTTGAAATCGGTGGCAGAAGAAAAAAGCGGCGAGACGTTTAACTCCTGTCTGCTGAATCTCTATCACAGTGGGGAGGAAGGAATGGCCTGGCATAGCGACGGCGAGAAAGACCTTAAGAAAGATGGAGCGATCTGTTCACTAAGTTTTGGCGCAGAAAGAAAGTTCGCATTTAAGCACAAGCGCACGAAAGATACGATAGCCCTCACCCTCGAACACGGCAGCATGCTCATTATGAAGGGCAGTACCCAAACGCACTGGCTGCATCGCCTGCCGCCAACGAAGAAAGTACAAACACCCCGCGTCAATCTGACCTTCAGAACGATTGTTAATTAGTTTGGGACGATGTTTAGCAGGTTGTAAAACGATCAGTATTTATCTTTGCCGCGATGTTGAATGTAGTGAAGTCGTTCCCCCTGGTTTTAGTCTTACTGTTTTCCCTTGCCGCAAATGCGCAACAATCCGCACCGCCGCAAACCGTCCCGCAACCATCGATCACTGTTAAGGTCTCCAGCCGCAACGGTGACCCCGTTCCTTTTGCGACCATACGGTTGATCACTACCGCAGACACCCTTTTGCGAATCACCCGTTCAGCAGATAGTACGGGCATGATCCGCCAAGAGCTTAACGGTGGTAAATACATGCTGATCATCGAGTCCCTGAGTTATAAATCGTATCGAAAACTCATTACCGTGTCCAAGCCGGAGTTTTTTTCGGTGCAGTTGGATCGGCAGGCCGAGACACTGAAAGATATTGTAGTTACCGCAAGAAAGCCTCTTATGCGGCAGGATGATGACAAGACCATTGTGGATCCCGAGCCCATTGTGCTCGGCTCTACCAATGCCTATGAAGTGATGGAGAAGATCCCCGGTCTTTTCCTCGATCAGGATGGTAACGTGTACCTGAACAGCACGATTCCTTCCGCGATCTGGATCAATGGCCGCGAACAGAAAATGAGTGCTGCTGATATCGCTACCATGTTGAGAAGCCTTCCTCCCAATTCAATCCAATCTATAGAGATCATCAGGAGTCCTTCTGCACGCTACGACGCCTCTGGCGGTGGCGGTATCGTCAATATCGTACTAAAAAAAGGAATCAAGATCGGCCTCACCGGTAGTTTCAACGCTGGCATGAACCAGGGCAGGTACGGCAACCAGTTTGCAGGGGTGAATCTCAATAACTCGAGTGGAAAATGGTCAACTTTCGTGAATTTGAGCATCAGCAAACGGAACTCTTTTGAGCAGCTACATACAGACCGTTTGTTTGCGCCGGATTCCCTGATCTCGCAGAATTCGAACACGGTTTATCCGGGTTATAGCGGGTACCTGGGATTCGGCATCAACTATAGTCCGAATGATAAATGGAGCCTGGGCTATGATTCGCGCATAAACCTGAACTACAGCAGGAATTCAAATACCAATCCATCTGTCATCAAAAAAATAAGTACCGACCAGCTCCTGGTATCTAATGAGGCGGGTATTGAAAACGATGGTCGGAATTCAAATATCTCGCAGGGTTTTTCGGCACGATACAAGATCGACAGTTTGGGCAGCGAATGGAATAATGACCTTTCTTATTCTTACGGGCCTTCTACCAACCACCAGGACATCCTGAACAACTACACGTATCCTCAAACTTTTTCCACGTCCGGCTATGGAGATATTGAGAATGGTTCTCATTTCCTAACAGCCCAGACAAACCTGGTAAAGAAGTACAAGAGCAAGATCACGGTAGAGGCCGGACTGAAAACTTCGAATGTATGGTTCGATAACAACACGGCTTATTTTAGGCAAAATAATGGAAGCACGGTTCCTGATCAGCAACGTACCAATACCTACAATTATAAAGAACATATACATGCAGCCTATGTGCAGGGCAGTAAGGGTTTTGGAAGTTTCATACTGAAGGGCGGTGTGCGCGTGGAGAATACCAATATGAATGGGCAGCAGACCATTCCAACAGACACTTCTTTTTCAATCAAGAGGACGGATGCATTTCCCTATGTTTATTTGAGTCGCAAACTGATGAAGATCGCTGGTTACGAGCTCAGGGGATATCTTGTTTATCGCAGATCTATCAGTCGCCCATCTTACAGTTTCTTAAATCCGGCGATCCGGATCATCGACCCCTATTTATTTGAAACGGGTAATCCTGCATTGAGGCCCCAGTTCACGAGGAACTATGAAGCCAATATTTCGGTGAACGAGCAACCGATTTTTGCTATCGGATATAACGACACGAAAGATATTTTTAGCCAGGTTGTGTACCAGGTGGACAGCAACAAGAACGTGGCCTTTAGGACTTACGATAATCTTGGAAGAAACAAAGAGACGTATTTCAGGGTGGTTGGCGCAATCCCGCCCGGAAAGAAATATTTCTTTGTTGTGGGTACACAGTACAACCATAATTTTTACAACGGAGAATATGAAAATGAACCGCTGACATTTAAACGTGGTTCATGGTCGTTCTTCACTTATCATAATTTCAAAATTCGCCCCAATACGCAGATATCATTCAATGGATTCATGCGATTGAACGGCCAGTTGCAATTTTATGAACTTGGCAGTTTCGGTAGTTTGAATTTCAATGTCTCTCAACAGTTCATTAAAAAGAAACTGACAGTCACTGCCAGCATCACTGACATGTTTTATACCAACTGGAATACCTTCTATCTGCAGCAGGGAAGCATTGAAGCTGAAGGCTTTAGAAAAGCGGATACCCGGCGGGCCGGTTTGAGCCTTCGGTATAATTTCGGGATCAGGCGAAAAGAAGAGAATAAGATGCCTGAAATACCAACTGAATAACTGGAATCTGAGAGATTTAGTGCTTACATTTATCCACCCCTACAATCCTTGCTGAAGAACCTCACTAATTATTTTTTTATGAGAACAAATCTTCGAGCATTATTTCTGTTATTGACCGTGGTTCTTTTCAGTTGCCAGAAATCGGATAAGACTCAAAGCGAAGTTGAGATGTCTGCACCCACATCCGGCCTTTCATTCAGCAAAAATTCCCTTAAGGAAAAATGTGCGTCACAGGCTGTGCTGGAGCAGCAGATCAAAATGGATCCAGCGCGTGGTGCGTTCCTTGATCAACTTGAAACCAAAACGAAGAATTACAAAGGCAATAAGGCCGTTACGGCAGCAGTCAGGAATATTGGTGTTGTGATACATATTGTTTTGCCAAATAGCGCAATTGTTTCCGATGCACTTATCCAGTCTCAATTGGACGTTCTGAATAATGATTTCAACGCCCAGAATCAGGAATTGCAAGGCAATCCATACCTGGCAGGATTCATGAAAGAGAACGCCGGAAATTTAGGTGTCAGGTTTGTACTTGCCCAAACAGTTCGTGTGAACACGACAGAGGAATCGTTTGCCACAAATGATGCTGTGAAAACAGCTACGAGGGGTGGTAGTGACGCAGTTGATCCTGGATCTAAACTCAATATCTGGGTATGCGATCTCGGACCATACTTGCTCGGCTATGCACAGTTCCCCGGAGGTAAAGAATGGGCCGATGGTGTGGTCATTGATTACAGGGCATTCGGTTTAGGTAAGAAGGCGGGTTATAAATATTATGCTGATTATGCCCTTGGTCGCACCGCTACGCATGAAGTAGGCCACTGGCTGAACCTGAGGCATATCTGGGGAGATCGAAAATGCGGAACTGATTATGTTGATGATACGCCGCTGCACGATTCTCCGAATTTCTACTGTCCTGATAAAGGTCATCTCAGTACGTGTGGACCAAATATCCTGGAACAGTGGATGAATTATATGGACTACAGTGATGATGCCTGTTTATACTTATTCACGCGCGGCCAACAGTTCAGGATGGAAGCTGCAGCGGTTGATGCACGTGCAGCTTATTTTTATAATTGATCGCCCGCGTGAGTTCTGAAAGGATGAGGCATAGGAATACTTATATTTAATCTTCAATCATTCCCATGCTCCAGATCAGCCATCTTTATATCTATCCGGTAAAATCCTTAGGCGGCATCGAGATCGCTAAAGTGCAGTTGACCGACAGGGGTATGGAGCATGATCGCCGCTGGATGTTGGTGGACGAGCGGGGTATGTTTCTTACCCAAAGAAACTTTCCTGCTATGGCGCTATTGAAAACTTCTATCCGGGATAGGCACTTGATAATCACGGAAAAAGATCATAAAGATGATGCTCTGGTTCTTGATCTGGGTCCAGCAGGGAGCGCTACTCTGAAAGTGGATATATGGGATGATGTTTGTGATGCCGTTCATGTGAGTGGTGCCGCAGATAATTGGTTTTCAGAGAAACTCAAAAGAAATATCCGCCTGGTTTATATGCCCGATGATTCCCGAAGGGAAGTGGATGAGCGTTATGCATCCAATAAAGAGATCACCAGTTTCAGTGATGGTTATCCGGTACTCATGATCGGACAATCATCGTTGGATGATCTGAACAGTCGGTTGAAAGATCCGGTGCCGATGGATCGGTTTCGTCCTAATATTGTTTTCACAGGCGGTTCACCTTATCAGGAAGATGAGATGAAACAGTTTAAGATCTCGGGCATGGATTTCTACGGGGTAAAACCTTGCGGCCGTTGTGTAGTGACTACTATAGATCAGAACACCGCAGTAGCGGGCAAAGAACCGCTGAGCACCCTGGCGAGCTATCGCACGGTTGGAAATAAAGTCAACTTCGGGCAGAATATTTTGCACCCAGCCTATGGTGTGTTGCAGGTCGGGGATGAGTTGGTTGTTACAGGTTTGGATTAAAGTCAGTAAGGGGCCTCGGCAGGAAAAATCCTTTAATCATAGAAGGATCAGTCACGCAAATTTGTATATGATGCCTTGAAGTAAACGATGCTCCGGGGTATGCTTCCCCTCCTTCGTCAAAAGCATTTCTAACTGTCTGGTAGGCTTGTTTTTCCTTGTCCTGATTTGTTTGATGAATTAACTTTATCACGGCACAGTCTAAGCTTCTATTCGCGCCATTATTTTTTGGCAAATATTTCTTAGCTAATTTATAGGTATCTCTCAAACTATCGAATCCTGTTGAAAGAATATTAATGGACTGTGATTCAACAAGATTTAAACAATTACCAAGCTCGATAATGGCTCCCAAAACAAATGGAGTTTTTATTCGTATTTTATTGAACTGCGCCCCAGTTGCGCTTTCTATTGAATAAGTAAGAGCCCTTATTGGATCCTGCTCCCAGAAGTAAATTCCTGGGCCTAGCCAATCCCAGGTGTTGTCGCTCAAAATTAAATCAGTCTTCCCATTCAACACGTTAAGACCAATTTGTCGGTCACAACTATGATAACCGATTACCTCAAAAGGTTGGTGCTTTGTCAAAGGAAAATTATCGTGGCTTGTTCGTTTTCCGATTTCGCTTAGCAGAACTTTTTACTTCTAACAACCCTGCTCTCTGCAGAAATGCTATTGCAGAAGCTTTTGACTTCGTGGCTTCAACTGTAGCTGCTTTGATAGTAGCTACCTGTTCTAATACCTCAGTTTTGGTCATGTTTTTCGTTTTGACGTTAAATAGACTTTGTAAAAGTATTGAAACTTAAGAATGTTCCTATGGTGGATTAACAGAAAAATTGTAGAAAAAAACATAGGATCGTCTTATGTTCCGGTATTATATATTTACGCCATGCCCAAGCTTTTTTTGTTTTTGATCTTGATATTTTTTTGCCAACGAGCAGAGGCACAGCGGCTCCGTGTGATGTCGTACAACATCCACATAGGGCAGGATGCCAGTGGCAAGGATCAACTCGCAGAGCTGGCGAAATATATCAAAGTTTCGGGCGCAGATATCATTGGCCTACAGGAAGTGGATAGTGTCTGCAATCGATCCGGGAAAATAGATCAAATGGCTTTCCTCGCTGCCGCCACGGGTCTGTACTTTGCCTATGAGCGTCATTTCGCGTTTGACGGCGGTTCTTATGGAATTGGCATACTATCAAAATATCCGTTAAAGCAAGTTGAACAGCGCCGCATTTCATTGGGCAGTGTAGGTATCTGTGAGACCAGGGCTTTTCTAGCTGCCAAGGTGATCGTGCATGGAGTAGAAGTTTTGTTTGCAACGGTGCATATGGATTATCGAGATGCTGGATCTAGAGAAAAGCAGGCGGAAGAACTGCTCGCGTTTTCGAAGGGCAAAAAGAACCTGGTGCTGACTGGCGATTTCAATACAGAGCCGAATAGTCCGGATCTTCAGGTGCTGGAACAAAACCTTCGGCATGCGGATAATAAGATGTTACCCACTTATCCGCCACAGGCACCTGTAAAACGGATCGATTATATCATGGTGAATAAGGAATCGAAATGGAGAACAAGCTCTCATGAGGTGCCCAGTGTCTTTTACTCTGATCATCTTCCGGTACTGGCTGAGTTCAAATTTTAGCAGACCGGAGATCCTTCTTTCAAGGATTCATTAGCGAAAAGAATCTTTGCTCTCGGCTATTTTTCTCTATCTTATGCATCAAAAAAAATAGCATCATGACAAACGTAGAATTGATCAAACAGGTGTACGCGGATTTTTCAACAGGGAATATGGGTGGAGTACTGGGTCTTTTTCATGCCGATATTGAATGGAATGAATGTGTGGGGATGCCTTTTGTGAAGGATTCCGGTAAATATGTGGGGGCCGACGCTATTGTGGGCAATGTGTTTATGCAACTCGGTGTGCACATGGATGGCTTCAATGTTGAAGTGACCGACATTTTCGGCGAGGGTGAGAAAGTGGCCATGCAGGGTTATTATAACGGCACCAATAAAGCAACAGGTAATCCTTTTCACGTGAATGCCACTCATATCTGGACTTTGAAAGATGGTAAGGTGTCGAATTTCTTCCAGGCGGTGGACACGGCAGCGCTTTTGAGATAGTTGCGCTTGTCAAACTAATGAGCATCCGGGTGAAGGGGATCGATAAAATCGTTCCCCTTTATTTTTTTATAAACACCAGACAATGCTGCCAGGGCAGGTTTGTGATATTTCGCTCGAAGCTGAAACCCGCTGCGGTTAATTCTTTCACCGCTTGCTTTTCGCTCATCTTGTGGATGGTCTTGATGGGCACGTTACCGTCTTCTGCACGAAATTCAACCAGGTATAGCTTGCCGCCGGGCTTTAACGCCTCCAGCATCGAACGCCCCATCTCGTAGGGGTATGCTACTTCGTGATACACATCCACCAAAAACATCAGGTCAATGCTATTGGCTTTCAAGGGAACCTTCTTTTCATCCCCTAATACCGTGAATACATTGGTAAGTTTCTCTTTGGCAATACGGTTATTCAGGAAGGTGATCATCTCTGGCTCTACATCCACCGCATAGATTTTACCGTTGCCGATCATCTTTGATAACAATGCGGCATGATAGCCGCTTCCGGCGCCGATATCAGCGATCGACATACCGGGTTTTACGTTCATGTTCTTCAGCAGGAGGGTGGTATTTTCTTCCTTCTCCCTTTCTTCCCGTTCCAACCATTCGATCCCGAAATGACTCATCACCTGCGCGATCTGCCTGCCCATATACCATTTTCCAATGCCGTTGGCATCTCCTTCTTTATACTGATAGCGCTCTTGCGAGATGGCATGACCAAAAGAAAAACAGAATAATAAGATGAATAGCTGTTTCATGGCATTACAACAACTTGTTTCAGTAGTTGTTGCCGGAAGTTAAGTTATTTCCGAAAGGCTGTGGTTGCCTCATCCCCAACTATCACCCTATTTAAGGGATACACGAGCAGGTGAGGATGAAGATTTGTTGAATGCGTAAACTTTATTCCTGATGTTCTCAATCGACCCGATGATCACATAGTACTCGTATTCGTAAACGCTATTTCTTTCCAGCCGCTCTTTTTTTACCGGCGCGATATAAGATGTTGAACCATCCCGATCTTCTTTTCCCGGAGAGCCCGCCATACCAGCGAGAAAATCAGTACAAGCCGGATTATAAATGCCCATGCCCCATTCGGTACTGTCTATAAAGGCCATCCAGTGCTCCGACACATTTTTATATCGGCCCCAAAATCCACTGGCCAGATTAATGACTTCTGGTTTGTCAACGGGAGCGTTTGTAAAAGGTTTATCGCCAAGATAGGTGTAGAGCTGACTGAGCGCAGAAATCGGATATACTGCTGGCAACTCCTGATCGTTCAACGCCGCTTCGCCATAAATGCTATCGGTGCGGTGACAGGTCAGCCTGTTTCGCACTTTTAATACATTTCCTTCCAAGGTGGTCCACTGTTCCATTTCTGCTTCTGCATAAGCCCCGTTCATGTCCCAAAGCATGGGCGTACATTTCACATAGAGTTGGTTTCTATCTTTTTTAAAAGCCAGAATCTTTGCGCGGTTCCGGTGGGCATCCCCCACCTGGATCGGGTTCCAACTCCAGGGCGACCAGCTTGGTGATTGTCCGTCAGCCTTCCGGTCCACTGATTTTCCAGCATAGTAGGATTGTTGGATGTAGCGGCCCTCGTCCGCAATATTGACGATATTTCTGGTTGTGCCTGACAGGGATAGATAAGCGATTGCCCCGCCCCTTGTGAGGTCAAGTTTTAGGATAAGTGTACCGTTGTCGATCAGGGGTTCATCTTTTTGTATTTGTGCACCAGCAGGTTGAAAAAACATGATGGTTAGGAAGATGAACAGCATGGAAATTTTCATGGTTAAATATAATCCCTTGGCAGATAATAACTGCAGCGGGGGAAACAGCAGTCGCAACAAGAAGGTAAATAGAAATGGAACAATTGATCAAACGGTGATCAGTTTATTCACCGCCTGCTGAAGTACATCGATCGCTGCATTAGCTGCTTTTTGGGCGATTGATTTTGAGACGATCGCGATGGAATGAAGTTCCGACTCCAGGATCTTCTTTTCGTCTTTTAATCTTTTTAAATAGAACTCCTCTTCAATTTCGTTTGCTATTCTGAGGCTGGTTAGTAATTCAAGCCGGCCTTTCCGATTTTGCAAAAATCCATTTGCATTGCCTTTGATGGTTTTCCAGTTCTCTTTAGCCACGCCTTTCATCGCGTTCAGCATTTGTGCAATGGTTTCATCTATGTCGAATTTCATAACTATTATTTTGAATTGATCTTTAATCCGCGTTCGGCCAGGAAAAGCGGTTTCCAGAATGCGGCCAGTGTTGCCTGGTAAGATTTGATCTCACCATCTGACAGTGTTTTTTTCTCTTTGTGATATTTTTTTGCTTCCTGAAAGGCATCTTTCAAATTCTTATTGATCACCAGGAAACTGCCGTTATTGTTCCGCGCTTCGTTGACCAGTTGAATGGCGTTGATATCGGATTCGATATCGTTATACTTCTCCTTGTATACTTCGTAGCTGCGTTTATCAGGCGCGGCATCAAGCATATCGATATAGAGCTTGTCGTTTGCCTTGGCTGTTTTTGCGATCTGGTCTTCCAGTTTGGCATTATAATCCGGAACCCAGATCACCTTGCAAGATGATAATAGAATAAAGAGAAGCGAGCTGAGCAGCAGTTTCTGTGGCATGAAATACTCTTTGGTGAGGTGCTTTTCTAAAATATGGAAGATTTGGAAAGTATTTTATTGCAGATATGCCATGATTTATTGCAGATCGTCATGACCGGTTAAGTGAGCTGATTTTCACTGTATTAGCACCGTTTTGATGTCCCAAATCATTATTTTTTTCAATGAGTTATACTTATCCGCTAACAACTGCGTTTATTCTTGTGATTCGCATTGGCTCTAACCAGGCCTTGCGGGTAGTTAATATACCCAATCATTTAGCCCTAAAGACTTACTATGAAATCGTATCTAACCCTAGCCAACACCAAAACGGGATCCTTCAAGCGAAGTCCCATCTTGAAGTTTTGTTACCTATTTGTGGTCCTGGCCCTTGCCGGATTAAAGGCAGATGCTGCCGAGATATACAGTAACACAGTATATAAAGGCATAGGCACTACCTATTCTGTGAATACCAATTCCATCCAGATCTCTGCGGCTACGCTGGTTGCTGGAACCAACTTCAGCTTCATTTCCCTGGATCCTAATGATCCCCTTTTTGTTGGAAATAACGTCCCCGGAAACCTGACTTATAAAAATAGTTCAGGTGTTCTGGTTACCATCAAGGGTGTGGTTTCGAGGGCAAATAAAAGCGGAAGTACGGGCCAGGCGGCCTATTTCTACGTTATAGACAATCTTGGCAATGCTACCGGTGAAGCCTATCTATTGGTGTTTCCAGGATTTGAACCGATGTTCCCGGGATCAGGTTCAATAGGTTCTGCATCCAGTGGTGTATCAGACGTTTTGAATGTGGTATTATTAGAAAGTCCCAGAGTCAATGTTACTGGTACGCTTACAGCAGTTGCTGGTTGCGGTGGCCAGGCTTCAACTCCTCAAACAGTTACAGTGGATGGTGCAAACCTCACTGCAAATATTAATATAACTGCGCCTACCGGATATGAGATCTCATTCTCCAGTGGCACAGGCTATGCCTCCTCATTATCTATTACTCCGGTCAGCGGCACGGTGCCATCCACAACGGTATATGTACGCTTAACGAGCACGGCACTTAATGGGGCAACGGGCGATGTGTTGTTTAAGTCAACAGGCGCAGCTGATCGCGGCGCGAATACCGGAATTGCCACTATCACAGGTGCTCCGGTCATTTCAGTATCACCGGCATCAGCTTCAACTTATCCCGGCCAAACCACTGCCCTGACAGCTTCTGGGGCAGTAACCTATACCTGGACCCCTGCAACAGCATTGTCTGCCACAACAGGAGCAACAGTGAATGCAAATCCATTAGTAACGACCATCTACACTGTGGCAGGTACTTCTGCTTTGGGTTGTATTGGTTCAAAAACGGTAACGATCACCGTCGGTCCTGCCTTAGCAGGCGGTTCTGTTTCTGCCAGCCAGTCTATTTGTACAGGAACTGCACCTGCGGCCCTGACTTCAACAGCTGCTGCAACGGGTGGTTCAGCAACATACAATTATCAGTGGCAGACCAGCTCAGATAATTCGAGCTTTACAGATATCCCTGGAGCAACTTCAGCAGGATATACACCTTCCACTTTAACAGCAACAACTTATTTCAGAAGGAAAGTTACTGACGCCGTAACAAGTGCTTTCTCTAATGTGGTTACGATCACGGTAAATGATCTTCCAACCATCAGTGTATCGCCAGCGTCGGCTACGATATTCCCTGGCGGTAATACCGGACTTACTGCATCAGGCGCCAGCACTTATGCATGGAGCCCTTCAACTGGTTTGTCTGCAACAACAGGTGCAACGGTTACAGCAGATCCTGCAGCAACTACAACTTATACAGTAGTTGGAACGTCAGCGGCAGGTTGTTCAAATAATACTACCGTTACAGTAACAGTAGGCGCAGGTTTAGCAGCAGGTTCAATCTCAGCAAGCCAAACCATTTGTGCCAATATTGCTCCTGCTGCGTTAAGTTCTACAACAGCAGCATCGGGCGGATCTTCAGTTTATACTTACCAGTGGCAAAGCAGTACAGATAATGTGAACTTCACAGATATTTCTGGTGCTTCCGCAACGGGTTATACACCTGGATCACTTAGCGTAACAACATATTTCAGAAGGAAGGTGAGCGACGGAGTTGCTACAGAATTCTCAAATACAGTGACCATCAATGTAAATGATGTACCTGCAGTTGGCGTATTCCCATCCACAGCCACGATCTTCCCTGGTGGAAGCAAAACCCTGACTGCTTTTGGTGCAAGCACTTATGCATGGAGCCCTTCAACAGGCCTATCTGCATCAACAGGTGCAGTTGTATCAGCCAGTCCTGCTGCTACCACTACATATACGATAGTAGGTACTTCATCTGATGGATGTATCGCTTCTGTAACAGCTACCATCACAGTTGGTCCTGCATTAACGCCGGGTTCAATTTCAGCGAGTCAAGCCATATGCGATGGCACTGCTCCAAATAGCCTGACTTCTACATCAGCAGTTTCCGGCGGATCAGGTGTATATGCATACCAGTGGCAAAGCAGCACAGACAATGTGAGCTTCACTGACATCTCTGGTGAAACATCAGGAGACTATGCGCCAGGCACATTGAGTGTAACAACTTATTACAGAAGAAAAGTAACAGACGCTATGGCAGCTATCGTACTGTATTCAAATACGGTTACGATCACGGTTAATGCAATACCAGCTGTAGGGGTATCCCCTGCATCTGCAACCATCTTCCCTGGTGGAAACAGAACGCTGACCGCTTTTGGTGCCAGCACCTACACTTGGAGTCCTTCAACAGGTCTTTCTGCTACAAGCGGTGCGGTTGTATCTGCCAGTCCTGCTACTGCCACTACATATACTGTAGTAGGTGTATCAGCTGACGGATGTTCTGCATCAGCAACTGTTTTGATCAACGTAGGACCAGCACTTGACGGCGGCCAGATCTCTGCAAGCCAGGCCATCTGTTCCGGCACGGTGCCAGCTGCATTTACTACAACTACAGCCATCTCTGGTGGTTCAGGCGTATATTCTTACCAATGGCAACGCAGCACGGACAATGTGAGTTTCACAGATATCAGCGGCGCAACCAGTGAAGATTATGCATCGGGCACCCTGGTTGCAACTACCTACTACAGGAGAAAAGCAACTGATGGAGTAGCCACAGCATATTCAAATTCAATCACGATCACAGTAAATGATATTCCTGTTGTTGGTGTGTTCCCGGCCGCTGCAACCATCTTCCCTGGTGGTAGCAGATCGGTGACTGCCTTTGGTGCGAGCACTTATTCATGGAGCCCTTCAACTGGACTCTCTGCAACAACAGGCGCGGTAGTTATTGCTAGCCCTGCTGCAACAACGGTCTACACCGTTACAGGTACATCTGCACAAGGATGTTCTGCAACTGCAACGCTGACCATCACTGTTGGGCCTGATCTGACAGGCGGCGCGATCTCTGCAAGTCAGGCGATTTGCTCCGGCACGGCCCCAGCCACATTGAATACCTCTGTAGCCATTTCTGGTGGCTCAGGTGTGTATGCATACCAGTGGCAGAGCAGCTCTGACAACATTAGCTTCACTGATATTTCTGGTGAAACATCAGAGACCTATACATCTGGCAACTTAACCGCCACTACTTATTTCAGAAGAAAAGTAACCGATGGTGTTGTCACGGAATACTCGAATACAGTGACCATTACAGTGAATGCTGTTCCGGTTGTTTCTGTATCGCCTGCATCGGCTACGATCTTCCCAGGCGGTAACACATCCCTTACTGCATCAGGTGCCAGCACTTATGTCTGGAGCCCTGCAACAGGTCTTTCTGCCACAACAGGTGCAACGGTTACAGCAAATCCTGCTGCAACAACAACATATACCGTGGTCGGTACATCTGCGCAAGGATGTTCTAATAACACAACAGTTACCGTAACAGTAGGCCCGGGATTAGCTGCTGGTTCAATTTCATCCAGCCAGGCCATCTGCGCAAATACTGCTCCTGCTGGCTTGACCGGTGGAACAGCTCCATCTGGCGGATCGGGTGTCTACACATTCCAGTGGCAGAGCAGCACAGATAATGTGAGCTTCACAGATATCAGTGGTGCAACAGCTGCGGATTATGCTCCG
Organism: Sphingobacteriales bacterium; assembly: GCA_031375135.1. Classification (GTDB taxonomy): domain Bacteria; phylum Bacteroidota; class Bacteroidia; order Chitinophagales; family Chitinophagaceae; genus Pollutibacter. The sequence goes on from JANMHK010000334.1 coordinate 17,625, forward strand.
GGCACATTGAGTGCAACAACTTATTACAGAAGAAAAGTGAGTGATGCAGTTGGTTCCGTTAATTCGAATACCGTCACCATCACTGTTAATCAAATTCCAGTAATCACAGTAACACCGGCTACAGCATCCATCTTCCCAGGTGGTAATGTATCTCTTACTGCATCGGGTGCAAGTACTTATTCATGGAGTCCTGCTACTGGCTTATCTGCTACTACAGGTGCTACCGTGATTGCAAGTCCTGCTGCAAATACAACATACACTGTTACCGGTATATCTGCACAAGGATGTACAGGTTCTGTATCTGTAACTGTTACAGTAGGCGCGCCACTCGCAGCTGGAACCATTTCTGCGGATCAACTGATCTGTAGCGGCTCATCACCTGCAGCCCTGGCTTCAGTAGCAGCTGCAACGGGCGGATCCGGAACTTATGTTTACCAGTGGCAGAGCAGCACCGATAACGTGAGCTTCTCTGATATTTCTGGTGCAACATCTGCTGGTTACACGCCTGGCGCACTGACCACAACAACATACTACAGAAGGAAAGTAAGTGATGCCGTAGGAAGTGCATTCTCTAATACAGTGGCCATCACGTTTAGCAATGTATCAACTCCTGTGATCACTGCAGCTGGCGCTACCACGTTCTGCGAAGGTGGATCAGTAGTACTGACTTCATCAGCAGCAGCATCATATACCTGGTACCTGAATGGTGAAACCATCGTGGGTGCAGTTACGCAATCATACAGGGCATCAACAAGCGGACGATATACTGTTATCACAGGCAATACGAACAGTTGTAAGAGCATCGAAAGTGCAGCTACTACAGTTGTGGTAAATGCTCCGCCAACAGCTCCTTCAGCAATCACTGGTGATTCAGTTGTAGTAGGCGGTTATGCTTACACGTATACAGCGCTTGGTTCTCCAACGGCAACCAGTTATATCTGGACCCTGCCTTCAGGATGGTCAGGTACATCAACCACAAACACCATTAATGCAACTTCTGCCTCATCCGGTGGAGTGATCAGTGTGGTGGCTGTTTCAAACGGTTGTGCAAGTGCTGCTACCAATTACCCTGTTCGGGTGAAATTCGATAAAGTGACGATCCCTGACGTGATCACGCCAAATGGTGATGGATTTAACGACAAGTTGAAAATCCTGAAACCTTCTACCATGAAAGTCAGTTTGGCCATCTTCAACAGATGGGGTCAGCAAGTGTATAAGAGCGCTGATTACAAGAACGACTGGGACGGTACCGGAACCGGTGGTTTTGTCGGAAACCTGTTACCTAACGGAACATATTTCTACTTGGTTGAACTTACAGGTGCCGGCATCACGAAGAAGGAAGTCATGAAAGGATCAATCACCCTGAAGAGAAATTAATAAAAGCACCCCCCTAAAAGAAAGAATATGAAAATTCTAAAAATAGCCACCGTCATAGCTGCGATAACCATGGGCGGCCAGACAATGGCCCAGCAAACCCCGATGTATTCACAGTATATGTTCAACATGATGAACATTAACCCGGCCTATACCGGCAGCAGGGAAACACCAAACGCAACGGTTCTTTTCAGGAACCAGTGGGTGAGTTTTCCCGGAGCGCCAACTTCTGGTTCTGTAACTTACGACAATGGTGTAGGTGAAAGGAACCACGCCTTCGGCGGCCAGATGTACCATGATAAAATTGGTATCGAAAGCACCACCGGCCTACAAGGGTTCTACTCTTATATGGCACCGTTTGAAAACGCTGTGTTATCAATGGGTATGAGCTTTGGTGTGTTGAACTACAATGTCGACTACCGCAAAACAAATCCTTACGACCTGGGAGATCCTTCTTTGCAGAATGGCGTCAATAGGTTCCTGCCAACTGCTGGCGCAGGTGCGTTGCTGTCTGGAAGACGCTGGTATGTGGGCTTGTCGGCCCCGGCTCTGCTGAAAACAAAAGTGACTACCACAGGGCAGAATGCTTTTGAAGGTGCAGGTGCTGAAGGACATTATTTCCTCTCTGCAGGATATGTGATCCCGGTTTCTGAAAACGTTGTCCTGAAGCCATCTACTTTGTTGAAAGCAGCCGCTGGTGTTCCCGTTCAAATGGACATCAACATGAACGTATGGATCCACGATCTGTTCGGTATAGGCGCAAGCTATCGTACACAAGACGCGCTGGTGGGTATGATCGAACTGAAGATCAAAGAGAAATTCAGGTTCGGATATGCTTATGATCACAATCTTTCCAAACTGGTGTACTATAATGGCGGCACACATGAATTGATGTTGCGCTACGACCTTCCAGCCCGTGATAACAACAGGAAGGATCGCGAACTGGCAACTAAATATTTCTAATCAACAACTGTTGAATTTATATACTGCATCAGGAGCCATCGTTCCTGGTGCAGTTTTTTTATGGCCATGGGTTGATCCTTTCTGAGATTTATCGGGTAATTTCCGAGATGAGCAATCCCAGTCAGGCTTCTCTCCAGAAAGTCCTTAAGCCCATTCATCTTTGGGCACTTGCGGTAGGTCTAGTGATCTCCGGCGAGTATTTTGGATGGAACTACGGCTGGGCCGTTGCAGGTACAGTGGGTTTGCTGATCTCCACCCTCATTGTTACGATACTCTACATTACTTTTATTTTCAGCTTTACAGAATTGACATCGGCCATTCCAAATGCAGGTGGACCTTTTGCATATGCATATAAAGCTTTTGGTCCTTTTGGTGGACTTGTCGCAGGCTATGCCACACTTATTGAATTTGTATTTGCGCCCCCGGCTATCGCATTTGCTTTAGGCAGTTATGTGAACTTTTTGAATGCAGATATCCCCGTCATGTATACCGCCGTTGGTTGCTATGTGATCTTTACCGGGATCAATATGTTGGGCATCAAGGAATCCGCGCAATTCAATATGGTTGTAACCATACTTGCAGTCCTCGGCTTACTCATCTTCATGGTGCTTACCATTCCTCATTTTAGTGCCGAGAAATTCTTAGCGAATAATCATTCCTACGGAGTCAATGGTATTTTTGCCGCACTGCCCTTCGCCATCTGGTTTTACCTCGGCATTGAAGGGGTGGCGATGGTGGCGGAGGAAGTGATCGATCCCCAGAAAAACATTCCCAAAGGATATCTGCTGGGTATGACAACCCTGGTGTTGATCACTTTAGCTGTTATCATTCTCGCCGGTGGGGTGGGCGATTGGCAACAGCTAATCAAAATCGATTATCC
>JANMHK010000342.1:0-2025 GCA_031375135.1 Sphingobacteriales bacterium
AACTGGTCAACACCTTCCGTAATGTCGTGGATCAAACGCTCCGTCAGCCTGCGGGTGATGCGATTGCCGCTGAGTGTGGCCGGCTCTTCGATGACCTGTTGTAGTTGAACCCGGTTAAGGCGGGGCACGAAAAACTGTGAAAAGCCAAGGTATTCCGGAAGTCCGCGGAATGCCGCACATTGGCCGATATAATCGGAGCGCATCGTGAACACCACATAGATGGGCAGGTTTTCATCCAATGCGATCCGGGCCGTTTCCAGGAGCAGATTCAGTACAAGATTTGATTCTTTTGATGGAACGCCGTTCTGATAGTTTTCGCTGTTGGTAAAGAATTCTTCAAACTGATCAACAAGGATAATCAGGTTCGAAGCTTCCCGTTTCATGAATGCCTTGCCTTTATCGTCTGCATTTTGCCAGGCGACAGAATCCGGATCAGCATAACGTTTCGAATTACGATAGAGGTCGACCAGTGCAGAGAAGCCATGTTGCAATTCAGACTCTACGATCCGGGGGTCGGTTATGTCGAGCTGACCGGCCAACGACCTGCACAAGTTTTTGAAAGGGGATCTCATGGGCCTGAAATCGGCTACGCACCACTGTGAGTATTTAGATTTAAGGAACCCTGCCCGCGCATTAGGAATGATGCCGGCATATATAAGGGATGACTTTCCGTCTCCTGATGCACCGGTAAGCATCAAAAATTTGTTTTTCTGAAGCTGCGAAGTGGCCTGGTCTATATCGTCTTCCCGGCCCTTGAAATAAAGGGATTCATCTTCGGTGAAAGACCGAAGACCGGTGTATGGACATATTTGATAATTTTCGAACATTGCTGGAGTTAAGGTTGGTACTGAAGAAAAAATGAAGCAGATGGATGACTAAAGTGTGCTGTACACTTTTTTCACTTCCGCCGGTATGTTTTCTTTAGGTACTATCGTGGATATAACGCGTGGAGCTTTGAAATTCCGGGCCATGTTCGTATAAGGGTCATCTTCGCCCACCAGGAACATAGGGGTTGGAGAAGAGGCTCCGCCTACCTGTTTCCATATCTGCTTAATGAACGGGAGTGCCCAGTCTGCTGCGTATTTGAAATACACCACCGCCAATTTGCTTTTCGGGATCTGTTGGGACGTCATCTCCCGGTAAGAATCTTCACCATCGGGCAGGATGTTCATGGTCTCGACGGGATATTCAAGGCTCAGCGCATCTACGATCAGTTTAGCATCTTGCTCATCCTGTTGGTTGAAGATGAAGAAGATCTCCGTGTCTTTTGAGTCGTACACTTTGGCATCCTGTTTCATCATGGCCACGCGGATATCGTCTACCAGTTGCATCGGCCCCTGGCTGTTTGAGAACATCATGTTGCGGGTGATGTTATTGCGGATATATTTTATGAAGTTTTGTTGTGACGGTTTTACGTTTTGGCTATTGTCCGGATCTTGCCAGACAAACACGTTAAAGTCCACCCCGGGGGTATCGATCATTTCTTTTGCCCGAAGAAACTGATACTGCGGGAACGACATGTCCTCGTCTGATTCAAAGCGCCGCCCGAATTCACCGCTCAATATGTGCAGGGAGCAGATGCATTTTTTCATTTCTTCTTCCGTCCTGCTTTTAAAGGTTTCATCGTCGGCAGGACAGTCAATGGAAGGAAGCACATTGAATCCGGCTTTATTTAGAATGATGGCCATTTCTTCGCGGTTCTCTTTCAGGTCGTTCGATGTCCAGGCCAGGTAGATACTTGGCCGCTGGCGGTCAATCACCTGCACTTTAATGGCAGCGGAAATAGCTGTTGCCATTATGTTAGGTACGATTTGCCTGGCAGAGGGCTGATATTCTGAAGGCAGGGCAGGACTTGCCAGTTTGTCTTTTTGTTTGATGCCGTTGATGATGTCTTTGATGCCGTTGGCCAGTTTATTGATCTGGTTTCGATATAAGGCGCGATTCGGACTGGCATGTTTCTCGTCATCAACAGGCCTAAGGGGTCTGTTTACGCCATCTTCCCGATAAATAAAATCCACTGACCTC
>JANMHK010000347.1:0-6829 GCA_031375135.1 Sphingobacteriales bacterium
CGTAGACGATGCGCAGATTGCATCTCTAAAGGCCGATCCAATGTACGTCAATGTGCATTCTACGACTAGGCCTTCTGGAGTGATCAGAGGACAAATCCGATAGACATTTTTTTGTTAGGGGTAACTGAATATAATGAGAGGCTGCGTCATGATTTGATGCAGCCTCTCTCTATTTGTATTAAGAAGTCAGAAAATGAAAATAAGCTAAGAGCATCTAATCCTTACAGGTTTGTCATCTTCCGAGCGCGGACAGTTTTCGCAAGAGGGTATTTTTAACGGACCTGGATGGTGTTAGATCCGCAGTGTCACTCATGGCCAACAACGTGTCTACAATCATGTCGATCTCCTCCCTTACTTCCGGGAAGAGATCCGCAAGAAATGCGATTTTTTTCGACTGATCGGCTGGCATCATGCCCAGTACATAGATCTCCAGATCGCCGGACGTTATAATTGAATTCAAATCCAAAGTTTATCGCTTTGTATCGATTATTTTTCTTAAATGAATAATAGTTAGCCTTATCTTCCTTTTCACTGTTCCGAGCGGAACTCCAAGCATTCTTGATATTTCTTCCTGTGTATATCCCTGGAAGTATGCAAGTTCAAGTAGTTTTCTATTCTCTTTTGGTAATTTATTGATTATTTTCAACAGTCCTACATCCTTTATTGAACAATCAGGGTCAGCCTTTTGATCATTCCCGTATGCTGATAGCTCCTTGGTTCTGTTTTGTTTGCTAAATTCTTTAGACCGCGTGCGATCTATAGCCAGATTCCTGGCTATATTCATCATCCACGTATACATCCTACCTTTTGCAGTATTGTAACTGCCGATGTTTTGCCAGATCTTAATAAATACTTCTTGTAGTACTTCTTCAGCCATTTCACGGTTCGGCAGTATGGTGAATATCATGGTGTACAAAGCCTTGGAATAATTATCGTACAAATAGCCAAAGGCCTGTTGGTCTTTTGAGCGGAGGCTTTCCAGCAATGTTGGTTCGGTGTATGAAATAACTTTAGGCAAAAGTGGTGCGGATTATGTCTCACACTTTACAATTTTCAAACCACCCTACCTGACGATACAAAGCAGAAAGCCGCTAACTAAGCGGCTTCCCACAGTATACCATTCCAACCTTACTTTATAAAAGGTTTCACGATTTGTAATACCTCTGCAGATGTCAGTGGTTCATCAAAAGCTTCAGAGGCTGCAGCAGCACTGATGACCAATCCGCCGATGTTAACGATTTCAACACCTGCCTGGCTGGTGATCTCTTCTCCGTTATATACAGCTTGAATAGGTGGAAGTCCGCCCGTATCCTTACCCGTTATCCAAGGCTTAACCGGTGCACCCCTTTTGCGTCTAATAGACCTGACGTGCGCGGCATGCCTGGCTTCAACAGAATGAATATTGAGTGCTGCCGTGAGTACGTCTTTGTTACTCTTTAAGTTCCCCGCCTGACCTTTATATGCCCTGACACCGGTATCTTCAAAAGCCTGCGATACAGCGAGGAAGGTATCATAACTAGTAAATACATTTGCAAAACTTCCGCCGGCAGTAAAATCAAAATTCGGTTTAGCCACAGGAGTGCCACCGGCACCTGTGATCGCTGCCATAAGGAACTTGACGTGCGCGTTTTCGTGATCCCGGATGGTGGTGAATCCCGGAAGGTCTTCTGCTGCAATAAGGCCCGTTTTTGCAACACCTTGTATGTAAAATTCTGCTTCAAGGTACTCGAGTGTAAGGGCGAAATTCAGTACGTCGAGGATGGATGTGGTCGTCTGTCCGTACGTCTTTTTAAAAAATCCTCCCAGAGCGAAAGGCAATGAAGAGATAGCCACCTTTCCCGCGAACTGGCCGAAATTCTTCATTACTTCCCTTCTTCCATTTTTTTGATCACCGATAGAGGGATCTGTGTTTTCGACGAGGTCGAGTATTTTTTCTAAATTCATGTTGCTTTATTTATTTTGGTAAGTTGGACGCATTAATCTTTGTTTTGATAAATGGCGCTGCAATGGTGAGCACTTCGGAAGGCGTTCTGCTCTTCTCGAGTCCGTTGATGTCGATTACGGAGCTGTCTGCAAATGAATTTGGACTGATCAGGTCGCGGATAGCGGCTGCATGACGCGCTTCTACACTTACGATTTTTCCTGCCAAAAGCAGGTAGTCAGTACTAACAAGCAGCTTACCTGCGCCGTTATAAGCGGATACGCCCAAGTCTTCAAATGCTTTGGCAGTTCCCAACACACTGTCGCGGTTACCGAAGTTAACCGTGCTGAAATCTACCTCTAAAGCCTGAATGGCGTTTGATCCCAATGCTTTTTTAAAAAGTTCGCGGTGCGCGATCTCATGGTCGCGAATTTCAGTGAAATACTGTGTTTCAAATGCATTTACACCACTATACAGACTCGATGCAACCCGCGTATAAAAGGCCGCTTCCAGTTGTTCAAGGGCGTAGGCGTAGTTAAGGATGCCAATATCTCCACTGCCAAGGTCCACACCGGACGAGTTGCCTGTTCCCGGATCGTCGTCCTTATTACATGCTATGAGCACACTGGCGCCCGCTACCCCCGCATAGCTGAAGAATTTCCTTCTCGATAAAGCTGTATTAGTTCGCTCCATACTAAATATTTCGGTGATATACGAAGTATGTGACCTGCTTGGATCGCTTTAAGCCACGTTTATTTTAAAATTTCTAACACTAGGTCAGTAAGCCGCAATACATAGAAAAGTTCCCCGCCGGGCGGGTTTGTAAAATCTGGTCATGTTAAATCATTGTGATTACAAGGTGCTCAAACAAAAAAGCCCCCTTTTACAAGGAGGTTTTTTTTCCACGGGCATAACATCACATCAAATCCCTTTGTGGCAAAGATCAGGGGAGTCATCGCTTTAGATAAATAATGCCAGTTGTTGATCACCACAGTCTTGTTGATCATGTCAATGGATCCGTGCGTATCGCTTTCGCTGGCTTCCCACATCGGTACCAGCAGTAGGTTCAATTCATCTCCCCACGATTGGTGACCCAGTAAGTTGAACTGGGGGACGAGCGTGATCTTATTCTTCTGGCAGGCCCTGACCATCTTTTTCATTTCTTCCCAGCTCCTTATCAAAGAACTCCACAAACTGATCTATTTTGTCGTAAGCCGGAGCCGAAATACAAAAACCCCGTACGGGAACACGATCTTTTCCGAGAGCTATGACTTGAATAATGGAGATGAGAACTAGAATAAAAATGCTACGCATAATTCGCCATTTAATATTTACAATATAAATCGGGTTCCTATTATCTAACAATGAACAAGAACAGAGTAGTCATTTTCCTATCTTAGACATAAACAGGCCCACCAGTTTACAATATAGTGGGACCAGCTGCGGTCTTAGTGGGTTACAATAAGAAATAATCCCCCATGGTTAAAATACTTTTTTTGGCACTGACAGTTTTGGTTACACTCCATTTTTTATCCTTTCGATTTCCGGAAAATGAAGTAAGAAGGTTTTATGTTTCTTCCCAGGGAAAGGATTCAAACAACGGATCTGTTAATCAGCCATTCGCCACGTTTTCCGCTGCGCAGAAAGCAGTGAGAGAGGCAAAGAAAGACGGGAATACTGGTTCCATTGAAGTGGTGGTTAGAGGTGGAGTCTATTATTTAGAACAGACCGTAGAGTTTACCCCAGAAGATGGAGGAACGATTTCGGCTCCGATTATCTGGAAAGCTGCAGATGGTGAAAACGTTGTGTTGAGTGGCGGTCGGCGTCTAAAGGCTAAATGGCAAAAAGGTAATGATGGTATATGGTATATTGATGTGCCTGAAACGAAAGGTTGGAAGCGGAATGTTAATGAACCAGAAACCTATGCACATACCTACAACTCCCCCTGGAATTTCCGGGAGCTTTTTGTGAATGGTAAGAGAGCGATTCGGGCACGTTATCCCAACGCCAACGAGGCTAATCCTTTTCTGTATGTAGTTTCCGCAAAAAACAATCAGATTCAAATAGCAGATGGGAAGGTTAAGAAAAGTTGGGGCGAGGATGCTGATGCCCAAATAAACATAGTTCCGCGGTGGCGTTTCTTCAATCAATGGAATGATGTAATTGGGGTCAATCCTGAAGATTCTTCCATCAGTCTCGGGCCAAGAGAGTTGCATTTTGAAATAAATAAAGGCAGCTGGTTTTGGATTGAAGGGGTAAAAGCCGAGCTGGATATGCCAGGAGAGTGGTACCTCGATCATAATCTGGGCAGATTATTTTACAAACCATTGGCGTCGGAGTCGCCAAACAACTCAGAAATAGTGGCTCCTTTCCTAAATAGGATATTTTATCTTAAAGGTGATCTGGAAAAGGGTACAAATGTCAGGCATATTAGTTTTCAGGGTTTTCATTTTCGGCATACTAGTTTCACATTGGGTCAAATAGAAGCCAGGGTTCATACCGACGGTGCGGTCATGTTTGAAAACGCCCAGGATTGCAGCATCACTGATTGCCATTTCAGTAATATTGGCGGATATGCTTTGTGGTTACACCTGGACAGCAGAAATAATGTATTTGATCATAATACCGTGGAAAATTCGGGCGGCGGTGGCGTATTATTAACAGGTGCCCGGCTTTCTTATATGGACGATACAAAAATCTACACCGCTGGTGAAAAGGCTGCCCAAGTATTTCCGGTACTTAACAGAATTACACGTAATACTGTTGAGCACTGCGGGAAGATACGTTACTACGGCGGGGGTGTTCACATCGATTCAAGACCAGCATCCATGGCTATGGAACCCGGAAATTACATTGCCCATAATCATTTCCGGGATTTGTCCAGAAATGGAATATTTGCTTTCAGAAATCAGGGCGGTAACGTGGTTGAGTTTAATGAGATACACGATTGTATGCAAACCACCATTGACGGAGCAGCTATACATTTTGCCACCATGAATCGGTTAGCGGCACCCAATTTTATTTTGAACAATTACCTGTACGATATCTGGGGTTATGAACAGCTGCCAAATGCGAAGCCGCGGCGAACTTTGGCCAACGGAATATTTCTCGACTGGGCGACAAGTAATACAACCGTAAAAAACAATGTGATCTACAATGCAGGCGATAGGGAAATTAAACCCATCATGGGAAACTGGAACCTTGTTCTTGATAACAACCTGGCCTCAAAAACAAGGATAGATCCTTTTTTGCCCAAAGAAATGGGTCCTGCGGGAAATGCCACCAATACTATTTATCCGGAACAGTTAAGGAATATCGGGCGTGTAATTACATCTGCTGATACTAACCTTCTTCAGTTTACTGGCCAATGGGAGAATAAAAAAATCAATGGTGTAAGAGGTTTGTTTAAATACGATTGCCTGCAGGCAGCGCTTGGTCCATTGGCTCAATGTACTTTTCGGTTACCAATCAGCGAGTCAGGGAAATATAAGGTATGCCTGATGTATTTCCCGGATGCAAAAGGTGCAACAAATGCAAGGATCGCCATTCGGCATGCCGGTGGAGTGGAAACCCTTGAATGGAATTTCAGAAAGGGAGACGGGCTTGGGTTTGCAGTTGACATAGGATCATTTTATTTTGACAAGGACAAGCCGGCATCGATTACCCTTTCTAATGAAAATGCCGATGGTTTTGTAATAGCGGATGGTGTTGGGTTGATCAAGCTAAATTAGTGGGCAGTGATTGTTGCACATTGAAAAGAAAGCTGGATGCTTTATTTAGTTTTCGGGAAAACTGCAAAAGAGGATCAGGGAAGATGTAGCGAGTTGCATTTTTTGCAATAGCTGGAGCGGCCGGCGCGGATATTACGGGAATATGCAAGAGAATTGATGAGAGCAGGTTTAAATCAATAATCGAATGAAGGGGCGCATTTGTAGTTTGGTAAAAACGAATTACCATGAAGCAGCTACAAACCCTTCTCCTGTTCAGTTCCGCAATCTTCTTTGCGTCTTGCAGTACCGTTCTGCCTGCCTATACGCCCAATGTCCCCTTTCTTAAAGAAAAAGGGGACGTACATCTCGCAGGCAGTGCAGTTGTGGGAGAGTATACCGGGGGTGGAAATGTGCAGGCAGCCTACTCGCCTGTCAGGAACTTTTACCTTAGTTCAAATGCTTCAATACTAAGCCACCAAGGTCCAAAGTCCTCCATGTTTGAGCTTGGTCTGGGCTACTACAACAAGATCGGCGAAAATATATTATACGAATTATCGGCAGGAGGGGGCTGGGGAGTTTACAACTATGATGGATCGGAAAAGGATAAGATGTCAAGGTTATATTTACAGGGTGCAATCGGTTATTCGAAGGGGCTTTGGGAATTTGGAACGGGTTTAAAGGCCGCTCGAACAGCTTATAAAAACAATGGCGCTCTCCGCGTAAATAGAGCTGATGATTTTGTAGAAGAAATAATATCATCGCAGCTTTCTTCCGGCTTGTGGACCTTGGAACCTTTTGCTTTAATTAAAGTCGGAGGTCCGAAAATAAAGTTTCAAACCATATTCTCTTATCCCATTTATTCAGTGGATTATTTGATGGTGATCCCTGAACCAACGCTTTCCCTTGGCTTGGTCTTCGGGCTCGGAAGCAAAGCAGCAAAAAACTGATTAGGCCCACAAACAAAAAACCCCCTTACTCAGGAGGTTTTGTGCCCAGAACAGAAGTACGTATATCGTAATCCCATTTTTTCTTACTTTTCTCAAAATGCTTTACCAGAAAGGCTTATAGACTAATTTAGAGAAACTAAGGTTAAGCCTGGTAAGATTAAAACGTCCCCTCAAACGTCCCCTGGGTATTCTTTTAATCCCTATTTTTGGCATCAATTTTAATCGATGCCAAACGTCACCTTCATTTTAAA
>JANMHK010000354.1:0-4817 GCA_031375135.1 Sphingobacteriales bacterium
GTTTAATATAGTCGTTTTTATAGCCATTTTGTTTAATTATGATGGCTCCTATATTAAACAGAAAATAGAGTATTTGGTTCGGAAGAAGTTCGAAAAATTTAAAATGCCAAAAGGCAAGCTCGTCCCTGTGGTGCGACTGACCGGCTTTCTGGCGTTTTTGACGCATTCGCTTTTTCATTTCTTGCTATTGGAATGGACTTCTTGATCAGGTTGATCCGCCGGAAGCATCTCAGCTGCTTCCCGTTTTTTCTATTTTTGAATTACCAGCAACAGCATTTTGTATATTGAATTTTCATTATCTTTCTAATCAATACTAACTGCGTTGAGTCAATTTCATACAGATCAGGAACTGATCAGTTCGATTTCTATTGGCAATCAGGATGCCTTTAACATGCTTTACAGCAGGCACTGGGCTGGCTTGTATAAATTCGCTTTTTTTATGCTCAGAGATAAGGAAGCATGTAAGGATATTATACATGATGTTTTTATCTGGGTTTGGGAGCATAGGACAGGGCTGGATATGAATTGCCCAAAATCCTACTTAAAAACTGCAGTAAAGTATAAGATCGCTAACTATATCAGGACCGGAAACATGAAGGAGAGCTTTTTTGAGGCCGCGTCCGACTTCACACCCGGTGAATCAGAGCCTGGTGCAGTCGAATTTGCAGAGGTTAAGGAGCTCAATCATATTATTCAACTCACCGTTTCCAGGCTTCCTCCAAAATGTCAGGAAATTTTCCGCCTCAGTCGGGAGGAAAACCTTTCCAACAAGGAAATTGCCAGGCAGTTAGGTATTTCAACAAAAACAGTAGAGAATCAAATCACTATTGCCCTCCATCGTATACGGGCTAACGTTAAGCAGCCTCTATTTGCTTTAACCTTGGTACCCTTCCTTTACTAAGACCAACCTCCATTTCCTTTTGAAAAACTGCATTTGATCACCATGCTTTTTGGCATTGACGTATGGTTGGGTGGGGAATGTTAATCTTTTATATTTTTTTAGAAATTCTTTGGGGGTTAATGTCTTCTCATGTGCCTAGTGCTATATAGGCAGCTGTTATGCATAGAGACGAGATTGTAAAATTGTCGGAGAGAATAATCGCCGGAGTAGCAACGGAGGAGGAGATCATGCTATATAACAGGCTGTGCAATTCTTATAACAGACCTGAGGAAGGATGGGATGAAGATTTGCTTGGTAATAGGAATGAATTGGAGAGGGAGTTGAAAATAGGGATTTGGCGCGAGGCGGGAATCGATAGGCCAATGGTTTCTATGCGGTGGTTTAAATGGGTTACAGCGGCTTCCATGGTCGTTTTTATATTTGCCATCAATAGTTTTGTCAGCCAGTACAACACCGGGGCTCAGCTGCAAACTTCCAGTATTCCGTCCAACAAAATATTGCACGCCGACATAGCTCCCGGACAGAACGGTGCAATTCTCACATTGGGCACCGGCGAAACAATTATGTTGGACAGTGCGGGAGACGGATCGATTGTCCGGCAGGGCAATGTGTCTGTCATAAAGAAGAACGGGGAGCTGGTGTATAAAAATCAGGGTAGGTCACAGGAAGTCGTTTATAATACCATGACTACGCCCAAAAGCAGGCAGTTTAATCTGGTTTTAACGGATGGCTCAAAAGTCTGGTTGAATGCAGCTTCTTCCATCACCTATCCAACTGCATTTGTAGGAAAGGAAAGGATCGTAACAATCACAGGTGAAGTTTATTTTGAAGTGGCTCCCAACGCATCAATGCCCTTTATCGTTAAACACGGGGAAAATACCGTCAGTGTATTGGGTACCCATTTTAACGTAAATGCATACGACAACGAAAAAGTAGTCAGCGTAACATTACTGGAAGGCTCGGTAAACGTAAGCAGGGGCAGTATCAATAGAATCATTAAGCCCGGTCAGCAGGCGCAAATTGAGAACGATGAAAAAATCAGTTTGATTAGAAATGTTGACGTGGATCATATCGTGGCCTGGAAGAATGGACGTATCAGTTTTCAGGGCGCTGATCTCGGAACAGTAATGAGGCAAATGTCGAGGTGGTATGATGTGGATATTGAATTCAATGAAAACCTGGACGATCTGTTTTATGCAGATATGGCCAGGTCGACCATGCTGTTTGATGTTTTAAAAGCATTGGAACTTACCACCGATGTGCATTTTAAGATAGAAGGCAGGAAGGTAATTGCAGTGCCGTGATAACAAAGTATTATTTATAGTCCGACAATAAAAATAGTAGTTGACTAAAATAAAACCGGAAGTGCTTGCGACACCCCCGGTCAGTATTCTGGTTAACTTAATCCAAAACCGTTCGAGAGAGTTGTATCGTTTAACCAAAAACCAAAGTTATGAAATTAGTTGTTCGGGGTAATAACCCCAAGCTGACCAGGAAAGGCATTGCTAAATGGTTTTTAATTATGAGAATGATTTTCATACTAACCGTTGCCTTCTGCTTCACCGCAGGTGCAGAAGGATTTTCACAGAAGGTCTCATTGTCCCTGAAAAATGAGTCTATTGAGAAGGCCTTTAAAGTGATCACCAATCAAACAGGGATGTCTTTCTTTTACACGGAAAGTCAAATCAAGAAAGCGAAGAGGATTTCCCTGGAATTGAAAGAAGTTTCTGTGGAAGAAGCATTAAAGGCTTGCTTTAAAGAGCAGGTGCTTACTTTTCAAATTGTAAATCAATTGATTATTGTAAAAGGAAAGGAACCTATAGTCGATAATGAAAAAGTTGTTGTCGAAAATGTGCTGCCGCCACCTCCCGAAGTTGTGAAAGGCACTGTGACAGACGAAGAAGGTAAGCCATTGAAAGATGTGTCGATTTTGGTGAAGGGTACAAACATAGGCACAAGGACCGGTGATAACGGAGCCTTTCAAATAGAAATACCCGACGGTGTTACGAAAGTGTTGGTGTTTTCTTTTGTGGGCATGCAGAGTCAGGATATCAATGTGAGTTCACGATCCACCGTCAATATCAAATTGCTTCCGTCAAATCAAAATCAACAAGATCTGGTTGTAGTGGGGTATGGGTCTAAGAAAAGGGAAAACTTAACCGGAGCACTTTCTACTGTATCTGCTAAAGAAATTGAAGCCCGTCCTATCGGGAATACGCAGCAGGCACTACAGGGCCTGGTTCCTAACCTGAACATAAATGTGTCAAATGCAGGTGGTGAGCCGGGAGCTGGTATGACCATGAATATTCGCGGGTTACAGTCGTTTGGGGGAAGTAATGCACCCTTTGTTTTAGTGGATCACGTACCGATGGATATAAACAGTATTGATCCCAGTACCATTGAAACCATCACCGTACTGAAAGATGCTGCTTCAACGGCCATTTACGGGGCAAGGGCGGCCTATGGTGTGATACTAATCACCACCAAAACAGGTAAAAAGAGAACCAATGCAAGTGTATCCTATTCAACAAATATCGGCTTCACAAAGCCTGTGGACTTCCCGCGATTGGTTGGAACCATGGAATTTGCCCATGCCATGAACGATGGGGCAAGGAATCAGGGAAACGCACTCTATTATAATGATGAGACGCTGGCGCGCCTAGCACAGAACATAGCAAAGCCCGGGAGTGCTGTTGAGATGAGGGGCCGACCTGACGGACTTACCTGGGACATTGGAACGATGGGGCTCGGTGCCGCTGCCAATACCGACTGGTATTCTATTTTGATGAAGGACTATGCTTTCCGGCAGAAACACAACTTGAGTGTCTCTGGCGCCAGTGATAAAGTGGACTATTTCTTTTCTGCAGGATGGTACGACGAAGAGGGACTCCTGAGGTATGGCGGAGAAAGCTTTAACCGGTATAATTTTGATGGAAAAGTTGGCGCGCAAGTAACTGACTGGGCAAGAATTTCAGTCTTGTTCAAGTACAACCACGCAGTGCAGGATTTTCCCTGGCAACAGGATTTGGGACGCGGCCGCATTTACGACATGATAACGAAATTAAAGCCTACCATGCCTGCTAAATACCCGGGATCTGATATGTGGACGGAAGAGAGCAGGATTCCCGAATGGCAGGCGCAGCGGGACAATACAATCAATAAGCAGATGGTCATTGCACCAAGAATAGTGATCGAACCGATCAAAGGCTGGGTGACAAACCTGGAATTCAATTATACCCAGAATAATGATCAGCAGGTACTCACCGCCAAAGAGTCGTTTTGGCTCAGGCCAAATGGTACTATTGCCAATAGTTTGGCGAAACCGTCTACATCATACAGGCCCAGGATAAATACATCTTCATATTTCTCACCGAACCTTTATTCCAGTTATACAAAAAGTATTGGGAAACATGATTTCGTATTACTAGCGGGGTATCAACAGGAAACATTTGAGTATTTTAACATTACTGCTGATGCCACTTATTTGCTGAGCAATAACGTTCCTTCGATCAATACAGCAGTAGGCACCAAAACGGTATCGGACGCTGTCGGACATTGGGGTACTCAGAGTGCATTTGGAAGACTGAACTACGCCTTTGACAATAAGTATCTTTTTGAAGCCAATATCCGGGCGGATGGTTCCTCCAGGTTTCAAGACGGTAAACGTTGGGGGTCCTTTCCTTCTGTGTCTGCAGGCTGGGTAGTTTCAAGAGAGAAGTTTTTCCCGTTAAAGAATGCAGTTGACTTTTTGAAGTTTAGAGCGTCGTATGGTGAGCTCGGAAATCAAAACGTACCTAATTATCTATACGTTCCCACGTTGGGCATCAGTCAGAGTAATTATTTGTTTAATGGGGATCGGTTATGGGCTGTCACCCAGCCCAACCTGGCCAGTGTTAATTTAACCTGGGAAACTGTG
>JANMHK010000360.1:0-2301 GCA_031375135.1 Sphingobacteriales bacterium
CCTGAAACATACCCACGGCAATGGTTTCTGACACTGCATCTGACTTGGTATTGATAACTGAAATATCATCACTATTGCCATTGCTGATATAGACATATTTTCCGTCCTTGGAAGAAGTAGCTACGTTGGGATGAAGGCCTACATTGATCTCTTTCAACAACCTCCCATTCGCCGGATCCATAACCGAAACTGTCCCCTGGGCAGTAGCCCCCGTAACAGGATTGGTATAAACCTTTCCCCAGGGAACACCGGCACGTTCCCTGTTACTATCGAGGGCAACAGGACCTGCCCAGTTGGTCACATAGAGTTTATTGTTGGCCATTGTTATTCCGTATGGAGCCACACCACCTGTTCTCTGTTGCCACACCACCGACTTATCGGCCCATCTCAATTTCATCACCTCATCATTCCCATTCAACACCAGGTAAACCATTTCACCCTGTTCATCTACATAAACTTCGTTGGGGATCGCGTTTTTAGCAGGCAGTTTTCTTGGAATCGGAATCGCTGATACTTTGCCAATCTTCCCATTCCATTCAGTGTATAATAGCGCGGAGATGGTATCTCTTGCCGCTGACCAGGCGATCCAGGTTTTTCCTTCCGACTTGAAAGCCTTTATACCAGAGTAGGTGGAAGCCATTCCTCTCACTGATGGAGCAGAAGCCTGGACAAAACTGTCGATGACAGTGCCATCGAGGTTCATCACAAAAATTCCATAGCGGTCTTCCACAACAGCCAGAGCAGTTCCGGGAATGATCGCTACATCAAGCGCGTGATTTTCATTGCCCGGATTTCCAAAACGTCGCACCACACCTGCAGTTTTGATCAACCTGTTGAACGGCATCATGGAAATAGAATCGTGTAGTTGGATCTTACTCAGAGTTTGTTCCTTTAGAAAATTGATCGGGTCTCTCATGAAAGCCGCTAAACGGGCTACCTGGTCGGTATTCACGTAATCAACCCCTATGTCGAGGAATTTCTGCCAACTTTCAGGTTGGTCCGGAGTGCCCCAGAACCGGAATGGCTTTTTGAGGACATGGGCATTGGCGACTGCGGCTTCTGCTTTGCGGACATCCATTACTCCTGTTCCGGGTAAAAGATAATTGCCATAGGAATCACTGATAAGTGCCAGTTTAGCCAGGGCCGCAGGGGTGTAGTTGACTCCCGGTCTGCCGTCGAAGTAGATGAATTTGGGATAACCCGCATATTCGCTTTCGGGCGGCCTGTTGCCACTGATGGCGATCTTCACGCGCTTGTTTTTTGTGATGACGGGGTATTTTTTAAGCAGTGAAATCAAGGCTTCAAGCGTGGGCACTGCAGCCGACTTGATATCGACTAACAGTTGCAGGGATTTCTGTTTATCAGCATAGGGGCGGCCACTATTTTCCTTCAAGGCTTTTGTGAGCGGTTTCAGGTAAAGATCTTCCAGACTCCGCTCTGGTTTGAGATCTTTTTGGTCGTGCCCCACCAGTAAGATCCCGTTTACGAGATATATATCTGCCTCAATGGAAGAGTAACCCTCCCGGTATGCAGCATAAAAGGGCTCTTTTTGCTCATAGTCGTTATGCGAATGCATTCCGGTCGCGGACTTATTTTGAGAATGGACCATACATGGAGCCGACAGTATCAACGCCAAAAAGAAATATCTTGTCATCGTCTTCATAGTAGTCAAATAAATACTTGTTTCAACTCCTCAAATATTATTTAAATATCATTTATTAATTATTAAATTGTTTATCAACCAACTGAAAGAGTAATTTCTTTCAATTTTACTACTCTTAAACCAAGACTAATGCAAAAAAGGACAATCATTCTTGTGACCAGATCTGTCTTATATCTGGCACTATTGTTCCCGGTTGCCCCTGCCATGGCAGGTGAAGCGGGAACAGAAAACCGACTGCCGAGATTTGAGCGGGTGGTAACAGGAAAAATTACCCAACAGGGTGGCGCTCCCCTGTCAGGCGCTACAGTCACCGTAAAAGGAACTGGAAATTCAGTGAATGTCGATAACGATGGAAATTTCAAGATCACGGTACCGGATGATAAAGCTATTTTGGTCATCAGTTTTGTCGGCTTTGCTTCCCAGGAAGTGGCAGTGGGCTCGAAAAGCACATTAAGCATCTCGATGCAGTCCAGCACAACAGATCTCGCGAACGTGGTGGTGATGGGCTATGGCACACAATCACGGAGAGATGTTACTGGTGCCGTAAAAACCATAAAAGCAGAAAACTTCAACCGCGGTATCATCAACTCTCCTGAGCAATTGATCCAGGGTAAAGTGGCTGGAGTGAACGTGACCTC
>JANMHK010000382.1:0-4990 GCA_031375135.1 Sphingobacteriales bacterium
CGAAAGAGGTAATTTCGAAGCAGTGATCACCCGCGTCTCAGGAAAACAACTGGATACCACGTTTGCGCTGCTGGATAAGAAAGGTACCATTCCACCTGATCCGGTGAGAACAATACAAATTGTTCCGCTCTATAAGATCGAAAAAACATTTGAACACCGGCCCATCTTTATCACGCCCATTGCCACCTACAATACGTTCAATGGAATTACGCCCGGGCTGGTTTTCCACAACTATTCATTGCCGTTACCACGACTGAATTTTGCCTTGGCTCCATTCTATGGCATAAAGAGTGGGAAGCCCAATGGCTGGGGAAGGGTTGCTTATCAATGGTATCCAGACCAGTTCTTCAGCAATATTGAAGTGAGTATGATCGGAAGTAAATTCAACCAGAAAAACTTTACCGATTCCGCCAATAACGTCTATAGTCTTGCCGTACATAAACTGCAGCCAGGGTTAAAGTTTGTATTCAAAGAAAATGATGCCCGGAGTACCATGATGAAATTTCTCCAGTTTAAATATGTGAAGATTGGAGAAGACGAGGTGAACTTTATTACTGATGCGAATAATAATACCACCATTGTCAAGACTAGAACGAGGTATACCGTTTTGCAAACGAGGTTTGTTATGGAGAATTTCAGAAAGCTTTATCCCTGGAAAGCAGAGATCCTTTCGGAAGGCCATGCAGATTTCTACCGACTCAATTTTACAGGAAACTACTTCTTTAATTTCAGGAAAAAAGGTGGGATCGACCTCCGACTATATACCGGAAAATTCTTCTATAAAGCAGATAAAACAGCAAGCGCTGCCTTTGAAACCCAACGGTTCCACTTGAATATGTCGGGCCCCAAAGGAACAGAAGATTATACCTATAGCAATCCTTTTATAGGCAGGTTTGATAACGAAGGATTTACCAGTCAGCAAATCATGATCCGTGATGGTGCCTTTAAAGTAAGGACCGATCTGCTGGCAGAAGAAGTGGGCAGATCAGATGATTGGCTGTCCGCCGTAAATCTAACTGTTGATGTACCAGACAGATTTAATATCCTACACGCCCTTCCCTTAAAAATACCACTGAAATTATTTATGGACGTGGGCACGTATAGTGGAGTGTGGAAAAAGAATTCAGCGGAATCAAAGTTTCTTTACGATGCCGGCATACAAATCTCCTTACTGAACAACCTGATTAATTTCTATTTCCCGCTGTTGTACAGCAAGGTCTATCGGGATTATTTCCAGTCAACACCCGGAAATAAATTCTTACAAAGAATGTCGTTCAGCATCAATATCCAGGACCAGTCCATTAGAAAAATTACCCAAATGTTCAATCGATGAACAATCCGGTTTTTGTAGGGCGCCAGGATATCGACCCCGTTAAATGGGACCGTACCATCAAAGGTTCCGTCAATGGCAGAGTATACGCAAGAACTACCTTGCTTGATCAAATGTCGCCAGACTGGGCGGCCCTTATCCTGAACGATTATGAAACCGTCTTGCCCCTCACCTGGAGAAAAAAATATGGTGTCCGCTATCTTTATCAGCCCCCATTCCTGCAACAACTCGGCGTTTTTGGTCGCCATAGCGAAAGCCTCACGGCGATGTTTATCGAGGAAGCCAAAAAACACTTTTCGTTTGCCGAGATCTTCCTGAATCACGACAGTCATATTCCGGGACCTGTGGCCAGGCAGAACTTTATCATTGACTTGAAGCGGCCCTATGAGGAAATTCATACTGCCTACACAGATGTACATCAAAAGAACCTGAAACGTTCCGCAAACGCGGGACTGACTTATGCTAACAGTATTGAATACACGAAAATTGTAGACCTCAACTATCAATTGTATGGGGGAAAGTCTGGTGTAGACAAATCAGCCTACGACCAGCTCAGCCAATTGGCAACGCAGCATCCCGATCTGGTGATGGTGCGGGAAGTCTGGCAAAAACAGGATCTTCAAGCTGCAGCATTCTGCCTGATTGATGAACAGAGGATATACTTTGTCATGTCGGCCGTTACGCCAGAAGGAAAGAAAAATCAGGCCAATCATTTCCTGGTGGACCAGTTGATCAGGGAATTTTCAGGAAAGTCCATGGTCCTGGATTTTGAGGGATCCGACGTGGAGGGCATTGCCAATTTTTATAAAGGCTTTGGAGCGGTCAATGAACCCTATTATTTCTGTAAATGGAACCAGCTGCCCTGGCCTTACAAGCTGTTTAAGAAATAACACCGCCGAAAAATTGCTCGGCCAATAACAGATCAGAAGGGTATGTGATCTTGATATTCGCTTCCTCCCCTTCTACCAGCGATATTTTTCCACCCGCAAATTCAACCACCGTAGCTTCGTCCGTGAACCCATCCTGATAGGGTGTTTCAAAAGCCTTGATCAACAGCTCGCCCTTAAAGGTCTGCGGCGTCTGCACTGCCCTTAAGGTTTCCCTGTTCACTACTTCTGAGCCTGCATCCGTGATCTTCCTGATGCTGTCCTTTAACGGCACTACGGGCACGGCAGAGCCTTCAGCCAGGGCCTGATCATAACAACGGCGGATCAGCGAAACAGAAATAAGGCATCTTACGGCATCGTGCACAAAAACAATGGCTTCGGGTGTGACCAAACTGAGCCCGGAGCGGACAGAATCAAAACGGGTTTTGCCGCCGGTTGCCAACAGGATCGGGTTATCGGGGAAATAAGCTGCAGCCAGTTCATGGCCCTTTTGAATATGTTCAGATGGAAGTACTAAGATGATCTGTAGATCGGGGTATGCGGCAAGGAATGCGCGTACAGTATGAATAAGCACCGGAACGCCAGCTACGGGCAGGAACTGTTTTGGGGTTTCGTTCCCCATCCTTGAGCCCGAACCACCTGCCACGATCACCGCAAATTTCTCCATGGATAATTTTAGCTAAAGTAAACAATTGTATCTTGCCGCATGCGAAGGTACGCACCATATTGGCTACTGTTTATGCTCTTCTCCTGTAATAAGGAAAAAGAAAAAACAGAGGTGCTTGCCCTCAAAGAAATGAGTGAATTGGCGACGGTGGAATACATTGTGACCAAGATCGTTCGTGCAGAAGATAATAAAACCTGGTACAAAGTAGGCGACCGAAAGATCCTCATGAGTTGTGAAGCTTCAATCAAGGCCGGTATCGATTTTTCACAAATAGGGGAAAAAGATGTGACCATCGATGGAAAATCCATCACGATGGTACTTCCTAAGGCACACCTGATCAGCATGAACATCAAACCGGAAGACGTAAGGGTGGAATATATAGAAACAGGATTCTTCCGGGACGAGTTTTCTACAGCCGAAAGAGATGCCCTATTGGTTCAGGGGGAAAAACAAATCCGAAGCAGTGTTGAATCTCTGGGTGTACTCGGAGCCGCCGAAGCCAATGCCTCGCTATTCATCAGCAACTACCTGAAAACCCTGGGCTTTAACAGGATCAACATCAGGTTTTCCTCAACTACCGCACCTGTACTGAAATGACTTCCTTCACAAAATATATCGTCATCATCATTGCAGGTATACTGGCCATTTACCTGTTTCAACAAGTGAAGCTTCTACCAGATTTTAAAGAAGTATTCAGGTCAAAACCCGTGCTGATCGAAAACACACCCGTACTGATCAAAGAGATCAGGGAAATGACCCAACTGATCTCGGTTACCTACTACGATGAAGTGGTGTTAGACTCTTCGAAGTCAAGCAGCATGGATATTTTAAAATCACTGACCGGCGTATCCATCAATCCCCTGTCGCCCCCAATGGACCGAATTGTGATCATTGCCAAAGGATCCGTACAGGCAGGAACAAATTTGAGGTTCCTGGCCGAGTCAGATATTTATGTGGAAGATGATTCGGTCTCTGTCCGACTCCCCGAAGCAGAGATCCTCGAAGTGATCGTTAATCCATCGGGGTTTTCAACGTTTACAGAAACAGGTGTATGGTCTCCCGATGCAGTAAATCTTGTGAAGGCAAAAGCCAAAAAAATCATGGAACAAAGAGCCGTTGGAAAAAATATTTTGGTGATGGCAAAACAACGCGGCCGCCTGTTAATGGAAAATTTTCTCCTCGCCGCAGGCTTCAAAAAAGTGACCGTCCTATGATCGAAAAATGCTGATCTCTTCCCGGCCATCGATATCGATCATACCCCTGTACATCCCCTCAGAATTAAAGATCATCGAAATATGTCCGGCCGCATCAATGCCTATCATACCCCCTTCGCCGCCAATCGATTTTAATTTATGCATCACCACTTCCTGCATGGCTTCTTCCAAACTGATCTGCTTATACTCCATCATCGCGCAGACATCATAAGCCGCTATGGCGCGAATGAATAATTCACCGTGCCCTGTGCAGGAAATAGCTGCAGTGCGGTTGTTCGCATAAGTTCCGGCACCAATCAGGGGTGTGTCGCCGATTCGTCCATAGTTCTTGTTGGTCATGCCCCCGGTGCTGGTTGCAGCAGCCAGGTTTCCATGCCCGTCCAGTGCCACTGCACCCACGGTT
Source organism: Sphingobacteriales bacterium (assembly GCA_031375135.1). Taxonomy (GTDB): domain Bacteria; phylum Bacteroidota; class Bacteroidia; order Chitinophagales; family Chitinophagaceae; genus Pollutibacter. Next base: position 4,502 of record JANMHK010000382.1, read on the forward strand.
CCAAATTTCTTATCCTTCATCAGGTCTTCCATCTTAAGATCGGAATGATCCAATGCATAATGATTGGAATCCCTGACCGCCTTCCATTGATCGTAACGAAACTGGGAAAAAAAATAGGAATCCGGCGCGAGTTCAATGCCCTGTTCCAATGCAAAATCTTTTGCGCCTTCGCCACTTAAAAAAACATGATCGCTTTTGTCCATCACCGCACGGGCCAGCTCAATCGGATTCCTGACCTGCTGAACACCTGCAACCGCACCGGCCATCAGTTGCCTTCCTTCCATAACGGCAGCGTCCATTTCATGTCCGCCTTTCTTCGTGAACACGGAACCGCGACCGGCATTAAACAGTAGGTGATTTTCCATGCTGGCAGTTGCTGCCACTACTGCATCTGTTGCGGAGCCACTCGCTTTGAGCACAGCATCGCCTGCACGTAAAGCTTGTCGCAATGCGTCTTCGTATGCCGCCTTCAATTCGGGCGTCATCTGG
>JANMHK010000411.1:0-23245 GCA_031375135.1 Sphingobacteriales bacterium
GAATAATTGGTAGGCGGATGATAAACTCCGTCCGCCCGGGCATTGATTCCACTTTAATATCACCGTTGTGGTTCTTAACAATCCTGTTCACGATGTCTAAACCGATTCCTGTTCCTTCGCCAACCTTTTTGGTAGTGAAGAAAGGTTCAAAGATGCGGGATATGATATCGTGCGGAATACCTTTACCATTATCGATGATAGATACATAAACATGGTGCTCGTCTTTTGATGTGGTAATGGTGATGGTTCCATTTTTTTCAACCGCAGATATCGCATTATCGATCAGATTGGTCCAGACCTGGTTTAGCTCGCTTACAAAGACCGGGATATGTGGAAGATCGTTGAGGAATTCTTTTCTGACCTCAATGTTCTTCTCGCGCAATTTAAATCCAAGGAGGGTAAGGGTAGTTTCTATGTCTTTGTGAAGATCCGTGGGTTGAAGGTCACTGGTTCGATCCATATGCACGTGACTTTTAATGGAACTGACCAGGTTGGATATCCGGTTCGATGCTTCTGCAAGATCTTTGATGATCTTTTTTGAACTGATCAGATTTTCAAGCCAGGGGGCTACCAACGGAAAGGCATCGTTGCCCAGATCGAGCCAGATGGCTTCCAGTTCTTTTTCTGAAAAGCCGTATTCGGAAAAGGTTTCCGCTATTTCTCTGTTTGAGATTCCTTTTTCTTCGAGCCAGTCCAACAATTCATCTTCATCCTGCATACGCTGCATGGCAGTTCGTTTTTGAACAGGAGTGGTTTCTTTGTCGGCAACCAGTTGGTGAATACTGTTAAGATGGTCAAGGGTTATATGACAGGTTAGCAAGTTTTTAGTAAGCTCATAATTGCTTTCCAGCCTTTTATTCAGTTCGTCTGATATATTCCTGATCGCCGCTGCAGGGTTATTTATTTCATGGGCAATTCCGGCAGCGAGATTCCCAAGCGCATTGACTTTTTCATGCTGCAGTTGGGTAGTGGCAAATATTCTTGCCCTTTCGGTCATGTACCCGATAAGCTTTTGGATGAAGTCGGGGTTCAACTGTTCCAGTTCAACGAAAAGTGTTTTATGCAACCTAAGCAGCTTCACATGGCCAAGTGCATAAGAATAGCCCGGAAAGGTTTTCATCCGGGAGTAAGGCATCAGGCCACCAATTCCGCCAGTAACATGGTTGTTTTCAAATGTGAAATAGTAGACCTGTCTGCCGTTCACGTACATGTAAAATGCGACCTTCCCTTCGAGCGAGATCCACATCACTTCTGCTGGCTCGCCGAATTTCGCCACCAGATCGCCATCTTCATATTCGCGGTATTCACAATGATCGATCAGCCACTGCAAATGTTCATCGGGTAGCTCGCTGAGGGCTATGATATTCTTGAGATCGTCGATGTGGACAGGTTGCAACGCTGATTGTTTATGGGTTAACAATATCGATTTACCTGGGTAGAAGTTACTGAAAAACTGCCATACAGGGAAAAGGCTGGCGGAAGCAAGCACTGCATTTTTTTACATAATTTGTACCATGCGTCCCCATGTAAAAGCCCTGATCGATCATTTTCAATTTGATGCCATTCATCTGGTGGGCACTTTGTATAAAAGAACCTTCACTTCAGGCGAAAAAATGCCGGATAGCGTACCAGCCGGCACTGCCATAATAGGGATTATACCGCCTAAGAAAATTTGGCGGCTTATTTGATATAATTTGGCGAGACACATTCCAACCAGTAGTCGACAATTGTTTTAATAATTTTATGAAGTGCTTCGAAAGAATTGGGTTTGATGAAAAACCCCTGGATGGATTTGGAATAGGCATCAATCACATGCTTTTGCTCAGCGGACGTAGTAAAGAACAAATAGGGGATAGATTTTAACCTGAGGTCTTCATTGTTGTGAACTTTTTCACGCAATTCCACCCCATTTAATCTTGGCATGTTGATGTCAGAAAAAATGATAAAAGGTTCTGTTTCACTGTCCGTAAGATATTCCAGTGCGTCTTGTCCATCACCGAAAAAAATGATCTCATTCTTGTAATTCAACTCCGCGAACACTTCAGTGAGTAGGAGCTGATCATCCCTGTCGTCCTCAATAATTATAATTGGACCAGATTTGTTCATAAAAATGAGTTGTAAGAAACTTTAAAAAGGTAATCTTTTTAAATATATATCTTCAGTTTGGATAAAAAAAACCGCAGCACGTAGGGTGCTGCGGTCTATTAAGAAGATTCGTTCTTATGCAAGTGTAGCAGTAAGACTGATCTCAGCATTCAAGAGTTTACTGATTGGGCATCCTGTTTTTGCTTCATTGGCACATTCCTGGAATTTTTCTTCGCTAATCCCCGGAATCTTAGCTTTCAGTTCCAGTTCTGATTTGGTGACCGCTCCGGCGTCAAGTGTAATGGTGCAGGTTGTTTCGATCTCATCTGCAGTAAAGCCAGCGGCATTGAGCACGAAAGCAAGTTTCATGGAAAAGCATCCTGAATGCGCTGCGGCAACAAGTTCTTCCGGATTGGTACCCGGGCCTTCTTCAAAACGTGAGTGGTAAGAGTACTGTGTTTTATTGAAAACACCTGATTGTGCAGTTAAATGGCCTTTGCCTTCTTTACCGGTGCCGGCCCATATTGCTGTTGCTTTTCTTCTCATAATATTATCATTTTTTAGAGGGCTTAAAATTAGTCATGAATTTCATCAATACACCATTTAATCTCGTTAATTTGCTATTATGGCAAGGGTAAATTATTCATCCGGGGCCAAATGGGAAGAAATAGTGGGCTATAGCCGGGCTGTGAAAGTGGGTAACACCATCGAAGTAACGGGAACCGTGGCGGTAGACGAGAACAGTCAGCTTCAAGGCGGAGATTCTGCGTATGAACAAACCAGATTCATTATTTCTAAAATATCCGCCATCCTCGAAAAGGCCGGGGCAAAGCTTTCTGATGTGGTCAGAACCCGGATGTTTGTCACCGACATCAAGCGCTGGGAAGAGATCGGCCGTGCACATGGCGAGTTCTTTTCCCTGATCAGGCCCTGTACCACGATGGTGGAAGTGTCTGCCCTGATCGCTCCCGAATACCTGGTGGAGATTGAAGCCACTGCCGTAATAGAAAATCATTCCTTATGATGAATGCTGTTATTAAGAAGCTGCAATACAAGCTGCAGGAACATGTTTTGATTGTCAATGCCCCATCTGAATTCAGGGAGGTATTGACGGATTGGAAGAACATTACGCCTGTACATAAGGCGCCCGTACAAGGTGCTACCTATTCTTTTGTACTGATCTTTGTAAAAACAAAGGCTGACGTGAAAGCTGCCGCAAAACAATACCTGCCCCTACTGGAGGCTGATGCCGTATCATGGATGGCCTATCCTAAAAAAACTTCTAGAAAATACAAGGGCGAGATCAGCAGGGACGAAGGTTGGGAAGCATTGGGTGAAGAAGGATACGAAGGCGTATCCCTGGTTTCGATCGACGAAGACTGGAGTGCTTTCAGGTTCCGAAAAGTGGACTTCATCAAAGCGATGAAGCGCAGGGAGGTTATGGTGATCAGTGCAGCCGGTAAAACGAAAGTAAAATCACAGAAGGGAAAAGGAGCTGCGTGATGTCTTTCTCGATAGATTTGGGTATGAGAAAGAGTTTTTTAATACTGTTTGTCTTCCTATCCATTTCCACTCAAGCCCAGGTATTATCCCCGCGCGAACAAGCCGTAGTGATCGATGAGATTCTGGCCGAAAGAATCGAAACGCTTTTGCCCGACCTGATGGTAAAAGCAGGTATCGATATGTGGGTGATCATCTCCCGTGAGTACAATGAAGACCCCATCATTAGGACTTTTCTTCCTGCCACCTGGCTTTCCGCAAGAAGGCGCACGATGATCGTGTTCTATCATGATCCCGCAAAGAAGCAATACGACAAACTCGCGATCGCCCGATATGACGTGGGCGCCACGATCAAATCAGCATGGGATCAGCAAAAGTTCCCGGATCAATGGGATGCATTGATCGATATCATTAACGCGCGAAATCCTAAAAAGATCGCCGTCAATACCTCCACTGATTTCGGCCATGCCGATGGAATTAATTATACCGAGTACCAGGAATTCGTAAAGCGACTTGGACCTACGAACCAAAAGAAACTGGTATCAGCAGAGAAACTAGCGGTGAGCTGGCTCGAGACACGAACAGCACGAGAGATGGCCATCTACCCCGAGCTCGTTCAAATTACACATGATCTGATCAGTGAGGCTTTTTCTGAGAAAGTCATAAGCCCCGGCATTACCACAACGGATGATGTAGTATGGTGGTTCCGAAAAAAATACGAGGAGCTGGGACTTAGCACCTGGTTTCATCCATCGATAGATGTTCAGCGGAATGATCCACAAAATTTCGAACATCTCCGCAGTTTTTCCAACAGACCCAAAGATCAGGTCATCATGCCCGGCGACCTGCTGCACTGCGATGTGGGCATTAGCTATCTCAGATTGAATACAGATATTCAACAGCATGCTTATGTGCGGCTTCCCGGAGAAACGGATTTGCCGATGAGTTTGAAAAAGGCTTTTCAAAATGGGAACCGCTTACAGGATATCCTCACTGCTCAGTTTAAAGATGGAACCACCGGAAATAAAATACTTGCCGCCGCACTGGCACAGGCAAAATCCGAAGGCATTGTGCCCAGTATTTACACGCATCCACTGGGCACGCATGGCCATGCCGCCGGACCTACCATCGGTATGTGGGATATGCAGGGCGGAGTACCGGGCAGTGGCGATTATCCACTCTATCCCAACACGGCCTATTCTATCGAATTGAACGCATCCACCAATATCCCGGAATGGAAAAAAGATGTACGCATCATGCTCGAAGAAGATGGATTCTGGGATGGAAAGAAGTTCAGGTATATCAATGGCCGCCAAAAAGAGGTCTACCTGATACCGCGAGTGAATAGGAACTTAGGAGAGTAGCTGAAAAGTAAAGAGCAAGATTGACCACTGCAAATAACAACATGAAAGCAATACTCAGAATACTCGGCGCGATCGTTCTCCTGCTGATCATCTTGATCGCATTCAACTATCAGGCGGATGTGCCGGTAGAAAAACTAAAAATAAAATATGCCCAGCCGCCTTCCCGCTTTATGGATCTTAGGGAGATGAAAGTGCACTACAGGGATGAAGGGCCGCAGTCGGACACAGTGCCAATTGTGCTGCTGCACGGCACCTCATCATTTTTGCAAACATGGGATGCCTGCACTGCGGAGTGGACAAAGACGCATCGCGTGATCAGAATGGATCTGCCTGCATTTGGGTTGACGGGACCTGATCCTAAGGCCGACTATAGCGTGGAAGGCTATATTTTATTTCTCAATGGATTCCTCACAAAGCTGAACATTAAACAGTTTTATCTGGCTGGAAATTCACTGGGCGGCATGATCGCTTATTCCTATGCTGCCGCCTATCCACAGGAGGTTTACAAACTGATCCTTATTGATCCCGCTGGCTATCCAAATACTGATGCAAAAGGGGTACTCGCATTTAAATTGGCCAGGACGCCTTTCCTAAATGGTTTATTCAAAATAATCACGCCCAGGAATATTGTGCAGAAAAGTCTGGAAGATGTTTATGGGAACGATAAGCTTGTGACGGACTCGCTGGTTGAACTGTATCGGGATATGACCATCAGGCAAGGTAATAGGGCTGCCATGGTCCAGCGCATCAATATGGATTATGCCCCTGACACTACGGTGGTAAAAAGGGTAAAAATGCCCACGCTCCTGATCTGGGGTGAGTTAGACCAGCTCATTCCGGTATCGCACGCATATCAATTTCAAAGGGATCTCCCGCACAATAAACTGGTGGTCTTAAAAGGCGTGGGCCATGTCCCCATGGAAGAAAGCCCTCAATTAGTAGCTCCTATCGTACTGGATTTCATAAAATAATGCGCACTTGTTCGTTTAAAGTAATTTACCTGCTCATTCGTCTACCTGCTCAATGGAAGTGGACGAAACCATACATATGGCTGAGACCAGAAAGCAAAATATTGTTCAGACGGTAAAAGATTACGGAAGCAGGCTATTCGGCTTTATCCGCGGAAGGGTCGATTCTGACGAAGACGCAGAAGACATTCTCCAGGACGTCTGGTACCAGTTCACCAATACATCAACAACCCAAACGATTGAACAAGTGAGCGGTTGGTTATTTGCCGTTGCTCGCAATAAGATCACCGACAAATATCGCAAGCGGAAGCCCGAACTGATCGATGATTTTGGCTATGAAGATGAAGACGGTGAATTCAGGTTCAGCGAGATTCTTTTTGCAGACGACGAAGACCCTGCTATGCAGCAGTTAAAGGAATTGTTTTGGGAAGAACTGCTTGCAGGATTGGAAGAGCTGCCTGAGAAACAAAAATCTGTTTTCGTAAAGAATGAACTGGAGGATAAGACCCTACAGGAAATAGCAGATGAGGAAGGGGAGAATATTAAGACTATCATCAGCCGCAAACGCTATGCTGTGCAGCATTTGCGTAAGCGACTGGAGTATGTATACAATGATCTGATGAACGCTTAAATTTACAGGTATGACAGGCAAAAGATTTCGTTTCAGAATTAGCCCGGTAAAAATGATCGGATTTCTCCTCCTGGGTGCACTTGCCCTGCTGGGGTTTGGGGCTCTTGTGATGTATCTGTGGAACGCCATACTCCCGGACCTTGTACACGTGGGCGAGATCAGCCTTATTAAAGCGATAGGCTTGCTGGTGCTGTGCAGGCTATTGTTCGGATCCTTTCGGCCCAGGGGCGGTAGGCCACCCAGATGGGGCCGTCCAAATATGGAAGGAAGATTTATGCACTTGACCGATGAAGAGAAAGCCGAATTAAAAGAACAGTGGCGAAAACGATGTGAACGCCGCAACCCATAAAATTGAAACCGCAGCAGCCCTGCGGTTTTTTTTATAAAGTAATTTTCTGAGTTGTTCGTCTACCTGTATATAACAAACATAAATACAATGAAATTTTTATTCAGGGCGATCGCAGGCACGCTGATCATCGGAGCTCTTTTGTTCCTTTTGCCTTTCCTGATTTTAAAGGCTTTTATTTTCTTCATTCTTCTATCAGCCCTCGCCAGGTTATTTATTGGCAGGAAGATGAGATCCAGGCGTTTCAGCTACGCCCGACAACCCATCAGCATTCGAGGAAGGATGCGTGATGTGGAAGACATTCACATTATTGAGTAACAAAAGAAAATAAAAATATATGATGTATAACACAAGCTACGGCAAAAGGGCCCATCCATTTGGCAGGGGATTCGGCCCGGGTTTCAGAAGACCTAAGTACAATGTACCTGTCAATATTGACGACAGACCGGATCATTACCTGGTCTCCATCTACGCTACAGGTTTCGACAGAGAACATATCAAGCTCTCAGTGACTGATGATGTGCTCCTGGTGAGCGGTACGCGTAATGTTGATGAGAACGAGAAATTCAATTTCATCAAGCAGGAGTTTCCTGTCAGGAACTTTGAGAAAAAGATCAGCCTCGAAGGCCAGGTTGATGTGGCTGGTATCACGGCCCGATCCGAGAACGGCGTGCTTCTTGTCCATCTTCCAAAAACAGAAGGTGCAAAGCAGCCCTCACGGGAGATCAAGGTTGACTAATGGTGATAGGGTTTAACAAGGAAGGGGCATCAGCCTCTTCCTTTTTTTTGCTCATTTTATGGCAGGCATTTTTTCGAAACGAAGATTTCGAGACCTTCCCGTGCTCAGAAAAAAGCCATCTATTATTTTCTTATTGTTGCGTGAGAATCGAACAACAGGTCCGACTGAGAATATATCTTTAATAAAAGGCGTGATTTCTGTTTCTTCACGTCTGGGTATCTTTAAATGTAAACTGCTATCCTTAATTGTCACCAGGTACTTTGCGTCCAGCTCAGGGCTATAAAACGATCCCACATATTCCGCGAGTTCAGATGCCGACAGGTCGATTCTCTTTACCTTGTGATACATTTTTGTCTTTGAGCCTATGGTGCTCAACTCAAGGCTTGTTTTTTCAGCATCGCCACTGAAACTAAAGCTGGTTGTGCCGGCATTAAAAACAGTATTATTGGCGGGTATCAGTTCAGTGAGGCCCAACTGCAATTTTCCATTTTCAAAATCCAATTTGATGATGGATTGGGTCGTCTCGTCGAAGTACTCACCGCTCCACCCTTTGATGATCGTGCTGTCTGTTCTAAAAATCGTATTCACAGGGCCTTTGTCTTTTAGAAAAATGTCTGCGACTTTTAATGATATTGCTGTTGTGTTTGCATTGGCGAAGTTGGCAAATACGATGATCGAAAAATGCTCGTCGGGGAATCTTAAAAAGTAGCTGCGGTATCCTGCATCAGCGCCTGCATGGCCTTCTGTTCTATAGCCCTTGTAAGTACCTTTGATAATTCCCGATGCATAGTTTTGTTGAGTGCCGTTGTTTAATTTGTCAGTAACCAGCATGGCATTGATAAAAGCCTCGCCTCCCACTTTTTTGCTGTAAAAATTCTCATCCCATCTTGCCAGATCCCCGACCGTAGTAAAAAGGCTTGTGGCACCGTAATTATCGAATACAGGAATACTTATTTTCCACTTTCCCTCATTATCCTTCATATAGGCAGAAGTCCGGTTAGGTGTAATTTCGGAATGGTCGCTGTGAAAATGCGTTTTTGTCATGCCCAAGGGTTTGAAGAACACGGAATCTGCATAATCTCTTAAAGAGACACCTGTGATTCTTTGTACGGCAATTCCGGCTAATGTAAAACCCGTGTTGCAGTAGGAGTATTCTTCACCAGGCGTAAAATTCAACGCTCTTTGACGACCCAGCATCTCCAGGATGTCTTTTTCCGTGATCAGGTCATCATTTCGCCAGCCGGCGAGTGCTTGAAGGTCCCACTGATCTCTGATCCCACTGGTGTGATGGATCAGGTTGTTAAAAGTTATGGTGGAGCCAAAGTTCGGAACCTCTTGAATGTATTTTCGAATATCATCATTTAGGGAGAGCCTGCCCTCGAGGGAAAGTTTTACCAAAGCGGCTGCCGTAAATTGTTTTGAAATGGAGGCCACATGGAAAATTGATGATGGAGTAATGGCAATAGCATATTCCATATTGGACATTCCATAGCCACGTTCATAAATGATTTTTCCATCTTTCAAAATCGCCAATGCACATCCGGGTGTATTGGTTTTATCATATTCGGAAAATACGGAATCGACTTTCTTTGCTAATGATTCGGGTATCTGGGCGAATATCTGATTGGATAGGCAAATGAACAGCACAATAATGATTGAACGCATGGCTCGTTTTTGGATTATTGTGAATATAAAATATATAAGTCAAAGCACCTTGCAGTTTGCAACTTCCAAACACTACGGCCATCTTCTTTTAATATTTCTGTAATTTGCTATACAGGGAGGCCTGGCGGATCTGCTCCTCCAATTTTAAATATCAATCATGCACCTGACATCCAAACTCCCCAAGGTAGGTACCAATATTTTCACCATCATGTCTACTCTCGCTACCGAAGTGGGTGCGATCAACCTCGGCCAGGGATTTCCCGACTATCCCATGGATCCCCGCCTGCACCAGTTGGTTGCGAAAGCGATGGCAGAGGGACATAACCAATATGCACCTATGGCGGGGTTGCCATCGCTCAGGCAAGCCATTTCAGAAAAAATTGCTTTTTTATACGGAACAGTTATTGACCCGATCAACGAGATCACCGTCACGCCCGGCGGCACCTATGCCATATACACAGCATTCACAGCTATACTCGAGCCCGGCGATGAAGTGATCGTGCTGGAGCCGAGTTACGACAGCTACGTGCCGAATATTGAAGTGAACGGTGGGGTGGCCATATTGGTGCCGCTAAAGGTTCCGGGATATGGTGTGGATTGGGGCGCCGTTAGAAATGCCGTTACCGAAAAAACAAAAGCCATCATTATCAATTCACCCCATAATCCTACCGGTGCAGTGTTTACCGAAGATGATATCAGTGCGCTTCGGGAAATTGTATCAGGCACCGGCATTTATATTGTGAGCGACGAAGTATACGAACACCTGATCTTCGACGGCATTCCCCACCAAAGCATCCTCAGGTATCCCGATCTGTTAGAAAGAAGTTTTGTTTGCTTCTCTTTTGGGAAAGTATATAACTGCACGGGCTGGAAACAGGGTTATGCTGTGGCTCCCGAACATTTGATGAAGGAGTTTAGAAAAGTACATCAGTTCAATTGCTTCAGCTGCTTTACACCTACCCAGGTTGCCCTTGCCGAGTTCTTGCACGATCGATCTGCATTTCTTGAACTGGCTGCCTCCCTGCAGGCGAAACGAGATTATTTTATCAGCCTGATGAGGGAAACCAAGTTCACCCTTCAGTCTTCTTCCGGCAGTTATTTTATCTGCGGCACATACGAGAAGATCAGCGATGAATCCGACAAAGATTTTGCCATTCGCATAGCGAGGGAATATGGAGTAGCTACCATTCCCGTATCAGCTTTTTATCAGAATGGGAAAGATGATAAGGTGCTGAGATTCTGCTTTTCAAAAAAGAATGAAACCCTCGAACAAGCAGTTGAAAGGCTGATCAAGATTGGCTAACTTAGATTATTGAATCAGTCAATCCGCCAATTCGACAATTCGTTAATGGAAAATCCCTACAGGGGTATTTTTTATATGCTTCTTGCCGCATTGGGATTTTCCACCATGGGTGCCGCTGCAAAACTGCTTAAAGGCACGTTCAACGCTGGCCAGCTCGTTTTTTACCGAAATGCGATCGGACTGGTGTTTCTTTCATTCAGCCTGATCAGAAACCTGCCGCACCAGTCCGGAGGGAAACTCGGCTGGCTCATGTTCCGCGGTCTCATGGGAACTACCGCTTTGTATACGCTGTTATACTGCATCCTTCATATGCCGCTGGGTACGGCAATGGCCTACAACCTTTCATCTTCCTTATTCATTGCCCTTTTTGGATATATTTTTTTTAAGGAATACCATGGTTCTCGCATACTCTTTGCCGTTATCATCGGCTTTTTTGGTATGCTGATGATCTATCGGCCCGGATTCAGCGGTTCACCCTGGTACTACCATTTTGCAGGCCTGGTATCAGGCGTCACTTCCGCGGTTGCTTACCTCACCGTTGGGCGATTGGCGCGCTTTTACGACAGCCGCGTGATCGTCCTGTCGTTTTTATTGTCGGGCGTTATCATCCCCGGAATCTCGTTGCTGTTGCATCATGTGGGAGGAATTCCTGAAAACGGTCTGTTGGTGATCAGTTTTCAATGGCCAGAGAAACTGATTCAATGGGGGTACCTTCTGGTGCTGGGCCTCGCCGCTTTGTTCGGTCAGTATTTTGTTACAAGAGCCTATGGATCTGAAAAGCCCGGACTGGTCTCGGCCATAGGGTATAGCAATATCATTTTCTCTCTGATTTTCGGGCTGCTATTGGGCGATGCATTCCCTGATCTGCTATCTCTGCTCGGTATTTTTTGTATTATCGCCAGCGGTATCATCATCTCTTTGAGAAAAAAATCTTCCTGATGATAGCGCAATATTCACCCTGAAAGGTTAGCTTGATACTACCTTAAACAACTAACATGGACAAGGCCTACCGGAATATCAGCGTTTTTATTTTTTTGATCTTTATCGGCGTACAATGGGGCTTCTATAAACACTACACAAGCCAGTTTCCTGAATTCAAAGGATTAACCACCATGCATCATATACATGGGGCACTCATGATCATTTGGTTGGTCCTGCTCTTCATTCAGCCTCTCCTTATTCTTACTGGCAGGAATGAATTGCACAGGACCATTGGAAAATCTTCATACATCGTTGGCCCCCTTATCATCATCAGTCTTTTCCTGATCGGCAGAACCGCATACTATGGCGATATTAGATCGGGTGCCCCAATGAATATTAATCTTGCCGTTCGTGCCCTTGATATCAGGGGATTTTTCAGTTTTGCCATTTTATGGTACCTGGCCATGGCTAACCGAAAAAATTCGTCGTCCCATATGCGTTATATGATCGGCACCGCGATCTTAGCTATCGGGCCGGGTATTGGAAGGGGACTGATCAATAGTTTTGGTTTGACGCTTTGGGATGCCCTCTCAATAACCGACCTCATTGACGTTCTCATCATAGCGACCCTGCTGGGTTATGATATCTACAAGAAGAACAATTACAGACCTTACCTTGTTATACTCGGAGTACTGATTGCGAGCGCCGCCCTTTGGCAAGCGCGCTTATCACCCGGATGGCAGGCCTTTGCAGGGAAATGGGCGGCCTGGTTTTATTGATCCGAAGTAGCCTCAAGAGTAAAAAAATATGAACAATATCATTTTAGTGGCCGGTGCAACCGGTAATCTCGGAGGGAGAATCATTGATTCTCTGTTGCGCAAAAATGCAGAAGTTCGTGTCATTCTCCGTAAAGGCACTGATCCCGCAAAAATGAATGCCCTGCAGCTAAAGGGCGTGCAGATCTTTCTTGCAGACATGATGAATGTGGATGAGGTTACGCATGCGTGTAAAGATGTTTCTTGTGTGGTTTCGGCATTAGCCGGACTGAAAGATGTGATCGTGGATATGCAAAAGGTTTTGCTGGATGCTGCTGTAGCAGCAAAAGTACCGCGTTTTATTCCTTCTGATTATTCGTTGGACTTCACCCGTTTCAATGATGGTGAAAACCGCAACCTCGATAACAGAAGGGCTTTTCATCAGTTCCTGGATAAGGCGCCGATAGCAGCTACAACTGTATTTAATGGTGCATTTGCCGATATGATCACTGCAGAGATGCCCCTGATCCTGTTCAAACAAAAACTTGTTCTTTATTGGGGCCATGCAGATCATCCCATGAATTTTACTACCGTGGCAGACACGGCTGCTTATACCGCCAATGCAGCCCTTGATCCTGATACCCCGCGTTTTCTTCATATCGCGGGTGATCAAAAAACGCCCCGCGAGATCAGGTCAATTGTAACAGCAGTAACTGGCCATAAGTATCGCCTGCTCCGTGCCGGCGGCTCATGGCTACTGGGCATATTGATAAAAATCACGAAGAAACTGGCCCCCGGGCCCGGAGAACTTTATCCGCCCTGGCAGGGTATGCAGTATATGCATAACATGGTGGATAATCGCGCTAATTTGAACATCTCGGACCGAGATCGATACCCGGATATGAAGTGGACCAACATTCAGGATTTGCTTGAGAAGCATCTACAAGAAGGTCGATAGTGCTATTTTTGCGCAAATAAGCCGATTTGCAAGCACCCGTTCTACTGATCACGCCTCCGTTTACACAACTCAACACACCTTATCCTGCTACGGCATATCTGAAAGGGTTTTTGAATACCAAAAACATCGAATCCCGACAGGCAGATTTGGGTATTGAAGTGACCCTGGCGCTATTCTCCAAATCGGGACTGCAAAAGCTTTTTATGGATATTGAAAGCAGACCCCAATCACATTCTGCCAATATCGATCGCATCATTGCCCTCAAAGAAGATTATATCCATTCCATAGACGACGTCATTCTTTTCCTCCAGGGTAAAAGACCCACACTCGCACACCTGATCTGCAAAAGAGAATTTCTTCCCGAAGCCAATCGTTTTGCTCAACTGGATGACCTAAGCTGGGCTTTTGGCAGCATGGGCACACAGGACCTCGCAAAGCATCTGGCCACCATGTACCTGGAAGACCTGAGCGACCTGATCAAAGAAACAGTGGACGAACATTTCGGGTTCTCCCGTTATGCGGAACGCCTTGGCCGGTCTGCAAATTCTTTCGACGAATTGTACGAAGCACTCCAGCAAGACTATACTTATTTAGATCATATCCTGATCCAGGTTCTCGAAAAGAAAATGGTTGCGGTTGAACCGGGACTGGTAGCATTATCCGTTCCTTTCCCCGGTAACCTCTACACTTCCCTTCGTTGCGGACAATGGATCAAGAAATACTGTCCGGGCGTCAAAGTAGCCATGGGCGGCGGTTTTGCCAATACTGAACTGCGATCGCTGAGCGATCCCCGCGTGTTTGAGTTTTATGATTTCATCACCCTAGATGACGGTGAAGCTCCGGTTGAACAACTGATCGCCCACCTAAACGGCAAAAAATCGATCAACGAATTAAAACGAACCTTCACCTTAATTGATGGCAAGGTCTCTTATATCAATAACGCTTCCTGCTCCGACTATCGGCAAGGTCAGGTGGGCACGCCCGATTATAGCGATCTGTTACTTGATCAATACATTTCTGCCATCGAAGTAGTCAACCCCATGCATAGTTTGTGGAGTGATGGTCGTTGGAATAAATTGACGATGGCCCATGGTTGCTACTGGGGCAAGTGCACGTTTTGTGATATATCGCTCGACTACATCAAAAATTATGAACCCGTTGCAGCCTCCCTGCTGGTAGATCGAATGGAGGAAATGATCGCGCAGACCGGACAAAACGGTTTTCATTTTGTGGACGAAGCTGCACCGCCAGCATTGATGCGATCACTGGCGATCGAGATCATCCGAAGAAAACTGGTTGTTTCCTGGTGGACGAATGTGCGCTTCGAGAAAAGCTTTACCCGAGATCTTTGTCTGCTGCTCAAATCATCAGGATGTATTGCTGTCAGTGGCGGACTTGAGGTTGCATCCGACAGACTGCTTGAACTCATTCAAAAAGGGATCACCGTTGCGCAGGTAGCCAGGGTGAGCAAACATTTTACAGAATCAGGGATCATGGTCCATGCCTACCTCATGTATGGATTCCCCACACAGACTGCGCAGGAAACCATTGACTCACTGGAAATGGTCAGGCAGCTGTTTGAAGCAGGTGTTTTGCAATCAGCATTCTGGCATTTGTTTACCATGACGGCACACAGTCCGGTCGGCCTACATCCCGAAAAATTTTCAGAAAAGAAAACGACGGAGGCGATCGGGACAGTTGCCAATAATGATATAGAACACAAAGATCCCACTGGCACGGATCAAGAGCAGTTTGGTTTTGGCCTGAAAAAGGCGCTGTTCAACTACATGCATGCCACTTGCTTCGATTATCCCCTTCAGAAATGGTTTGATTTTAAGGTCCCGAAAACAACCATCGCGCCGGATTATATTAAGAAGGCCGTTGAGAATCCGGAATATTTCTCAAATATGAACAGCAAGATGATCTGGTTGGGCAATGAGCCTAAATCCGAGATCATCGTCAAGTCAAAAAAAGGGAATCATTGGGAGGTCATGTCGCTAACCTTCCACACGAAGAAAACAACACTCGCCATACAGGTTGAACCTGCCAAAGGCAGCTGGCTGACCGGGATGCTTAAAAAGCTTACCGTTGCTCATGATCCCCTGACCATTCAGATGATCAAGACGGATTATGAATCGGCCGGGCACCAGGATTTTGAATTGTTCTGGGATAACAAACCTGTCAACAGTTTATATAAAGCAGGACTATTACGTTTGTAAAAACTACCTTGATATGAGGTAATTAGTTAGAAGTTATGTTTATTCTATTATTGACAGTGGCAGCTTTTTTTCTAGGCGTGTATTTTTATTTGCAACTGCCACAGTTTGGAAAACCGCCTGCAGGAACCAGGTTGGATAAAATCAAACAATCACCGCAATACCGCGACGGTAAATTTCAAAATCAGTCGTACACCCCGGCCCTAACCGAAGGATATAGTTACGCCGAGGTAATGTATCAATTTCTGTTCAAGCGAAATCCAAAGCGGAATCCCACGGGTAGGATACCTTCCGTTAAAACCGACTTACTCAATCTTCCTGTTGATCGGGACGTATTGGTATGGTTCGGTCATTCTTCTTATTTCATCCAACTCAGTGGTAAGAAGATCCTGGTTGATCCGGTCCTGAGTGGCAATGCCTCCCCCATCAAGGGTAGTAATAAGTCTTTCGCGGGCACTGAAATGTACACTGCGGACGAGATTCCCAATATTGATTTTCTCTTTATCACCCATGATCATTATGATCATCTTGATCATCAGACCATCATCAAGATTAAATCAAAGGTGGGCCGAATTATTTGCGGACTTGGCGTGGGTGCTCATTTAGAACACTGGGGATTTTCTGCAAGTATGATTACCGAACTGGATTGGTATGAAGCCATTGATCTGGGAGAAGGATTCAAATTGACAGCTGCTCCTTCGCGCCATTTTTCAGGGCGTGCTTTTAAAAGAAATAATACCCTCTGGCTTTCGATGATCCTGCAAACACCAACCACCAATCTGTACCTTGGCGGAGATAGCGGCTACGATAGACACTTCAAAGAGATCGGGGAGAAATACGGTCCTTTTGACCTGGCGCTTCTCGACAATGGTCAATACGATGTGAGATGGAACCTGATTCACGCCATGCCCGCTGAAGTGCTACAGGCCGCGAAGGATTTGAAAACCCGGAAATTGTTTCCGGTTCATTCCGGTAAATTTGCCATGGCCAATCATGCTTGGGACGATCCCTTGAAAACCATTTCGGCGTTGAATAAAGCGGGAGACCTCGATATAGTAACGCCAATGATAGGCGAAGCAATGAATTTGTCGGACATTCAACAAGACTTCAAAGCCTGGTGGATTGGGGTCGATTAATAATAGACAAAAACGATTTTATGATATTTAAATCACTGGCACCATTTATTCCTTCAGGTAAAGATTTGGAGGGCGCCAAGCAACTTTTTCAGGAATTAGGGTTTGATAAGACCTGGGATCAGGGGGACTATGCAGGATTCAACAAAGGGGAATGTTCATTCATTCTTCAGAAATACGACAATAAGGAATTTGCTGAGAACCTGATGCTCAATGTAAGGGTTGAAGACATTGATGGTTTTCTGGCCATGGTAACAGAAAAAAAGCTGACTGAAAGATTTGCCATCAGAATATCGCCCATCATCAATCAACCATACGGGCGGGAAGTCAACCTGATTGATCTGGCGGGTGTTTGCTGGCATTTTGTAGGCTGAGCATGGGAAAGATGACCACATATATAGCCATTCTTCGCGGCATCAATGTCAGCGGCAATCGGCCTATAAAAATGGATGCCTTAAAAGCTCTCTGCGAAAAGGAGGGATTGACTAATACGCTGACATATATCCAAAGTGGAAACCTGGTTTTTCAGTATGATAAAACAGAGTCGGAAAAAATAGAAACGAAGCTGTCTTCCGCTATTCAGAAAACTTTTGGCTTTGATGTGCCGGTGATTGTCAGGGATATGGCCAGTTGGAAAAAATTGATCAGCAGCAATCCATTTAGCGTTGATCCTGCAAAAGATGAAGCTTTTTTTCATGTGACCTTTTTGTCGGACAAGCCTGCGGCTGCCGATCTTTTCAAAATCAATACGCTGGTTTTTAAAGACGACGAATGCAAGGTAGTAGGGAAAGAAGTTTTTCTGTACTGCCCCAAGGGCTATGGCATTACGAAACTGAATAATGGTTTTTTTGAGAATAAATTGAAACTGCAGGCTACAACCAGAAACTGGAAAACCGTAAAACAGTTGTGGACCATGGCAGAAGGGATATAATGTTTTTTAAATCGGGGAAATGAGTATTCGGTTAATTAGGACAGATTCAAGTCATCCAGCGTTCGCCGAATTGGTGAAACTACTCGATAGGGACCTCGCGATACGCGATGGTGAGGATGCGCCATTCTATGCCGCGATAAATAAAGCAGCTATGCTCAGGCATGTAGTGATGGCCTATGAAGGTGATCTGGCAGTAGGCTGCGGCGCTATGAAAGCATTTTCAAATGAGGCCATGGAAGTAAAAAGAATGTTTACTGCACCCGAAAGCAGGGGTAAGGGTATTGCTTCGAAAGTGATCGCGGAGTTGGAACAGTGGACCCGCGAACTGGGCTATAAGAAATGCGTGTTGGAGACAGGCATCAACCAACCGGAAGCTATTGCGCTCTACTTTAAATTAGGGTACGAACGAACCCCCAATTATGGGCCCTACGAAGGGGTTGAGACCAGCCTCTGTTTTGAAAAACATTTTGTGCCCTTGCTAAATCTTTAGAGGTCCGAACAGGCTCCTTTATTATGATGTCTAATTAATATATTTACGCGGTGCTGAAGACGTTTTTTTTACTGGTTGTATTTTTTTCCTGTTTTGCTTCGGGTCATGGGCAGAATAAGAATGTTACTGTGCTTACATCCGATATAGATAATTTTTGGATAGCCTATGACAGTGTCCAGAAACTGAATGACACTACCCTTCAAAAGCAAATCATACAGTCGTTATACCTCGATAAAGCAACCACGGGCTTGCGGGATTTTATGAGGCTCAGGCAACATTCTGCTTCTCGTCATTTAAAGAACATCAACCGCTATCCGAAGTTCTGGAACTCCGTCAGAACTGGCACGCTTGCCATACAACAGCATAAGGATGAAATGGATCTGATCATGGAGCGGTTTCGAAATTTGTATCCGGAGTTCAGGCAACCGGAGATCTATTTTACCATTGGCTGTCTAAATTCTGGTGGCACCACGCAGGGTGAGCGGGTACTCATCGGCGCAGAAATTGCTGTGTCTGATAAAAATACGGATGCGTTTGAATTAAATACCTGGCTTCAGAAAGTGTTTTGTGAGCAACAGGATATCATATTCCTGGTGACCCATGAGACGGTACATATCCAGCAAAAAAATACGTACACCAAAATGTTATTACCTCGCTGCATCAAGGAAGGGGCGGCAGATTTTCTTGCAGAAATTCTAATGGAAAGAAAGTTCAGTTCCCCCTATATGATCTATGGTCTTGAGCATGAAAAAGTATTGTGGGAAAAATTCAGGAGTGAGATGTTTGAAAACGAATCGAAAGATTGGCTATATAACGGTAGCCAGGTAGAGAATGCTGACCTGGGTTATTTTATGGGTTATCAGATCTGTAAGTCTTATTACGATCTGGCGGAGGATAAAAAGAAAGCTGTGGCCGAGATACTCGATTTAAATTTTAATAACAAGGCGATGATGTCGAAGTTTTTTGACAGGTCTGGCTACGCCGCGAAATGGCCCTGATATTGCCATGCTCGATAGCGAAGTCTGATTCGATTTAATAAGCAATGTTATTATTTGAGAAGAATGAACGGTATCCGAAAGCCCTGAAATGGATAATGAGCCGTTAATTTCCAGGCCCGACCCCTCCAATTTGACCAATGGCAAGGCAGGTAGGAATCAAAATCATATCTTGCAGGCCTTGAACATTCTCTCCATAACGGGGAAATTTATTCTTCTGCGCAGCAGCGCAACAACAAAATAAGCCAGCATGAAATCCTTGATCATTTCTTTAGTATTCGTTTTTTCTATGGCCTCGACCATCGCCCAGGAAAACCTGCCAACAGATTACCTGTCAGCCACTTTCCATAAGGGCCGCCGTGATGAATTGCGTAAGAGTATGCCCGCTAATTCAGTAGTGGCTGTTTTTTCGTTTCCAGAACGCGTTTTTTCGAACGACGTTCAATATGCATATCATCAAAACCCTGATCTCTATTATTTCTCCGGATATAATGAGGCCGAGTCTATGTTGCTGATCTTCAAAGAAGACCAGAAAAAAGGTGACCAGACATTCAATGAGATCATGTTTGTGAGAGAGCGTAATCCCATGCAGGAACAATGGACCGGCAGGCGCTTAGGCGTTGAAGGCGTTAGGTCGAAACTTGGTTTTCAACAAGTTTACAATAGCGGTGAGTTCAAAAATTTCCCACTGGATCTTTCTAAAATGCAAATCCTGTACGAAACACCCGTGAATGCAGGCGAAGGCATGTTGAATAATCTGGTAAGCCAGTTCCGGGCAAAAGCAGGATTGAAAGACATTGAGAATAAGAATTTGAACAACGCTTACCTGACCATTAAGAACTATACCAATCCTGCCAACCTTGCTCGCAGGGTGAATATGATGAAGACAACGATCGCTAATTCCGGCGATCCGGCATTGAGCACAGATCCGATCATCACAGAATTGATGGCTAAGCCAGATTCTGTGACCCTGGTCTCGGTACAACAAAAACTCAAGGACTTCTCCGTTCCTGCTGATGAGTATAATAAGCTTGTTGGTGCTTTAAGGGAGATCAAAACGCCTGAAGAGCTCGCCGTGCTGCGTAAGTCAGTCTATTTGTCAAGCATTGCCCACGAAGAGGTGATGAAAGCCATTCAGCCCGGCATGTCGGAAACTGAATTACATGGCCTGTTCATGTATGTCCATAAGAAATACGGCGCAGAAGACGAAGGCTATCCACCAATTGTTGGTGCCGGTGGCAATGGTTGTATACTACATTATATAGAAAATAACGCTACCAAAGTGAACAACCAATTGGTGTTGATGGACGTGGGTGCAGAATACCATGGTTATTCAGCTGACGTGACCAGGACGGTCCCAGCCAATGGCAAATTCACTCCTGAGCAAAAAGCAATTTATCAGCTGGTCTATGACGCCCAGGAAGAAGTTTTTAAGATCTGTAAAGAGGGAACTTCATGGCAGGATCTGAACAGGAAGACCGCAGACGTGCTTGCGGACGGTCTGATCAAACTTGGCATCATCAACGATAAGAAAGATGTTTCTAAATATTATCCCCACGGCGTTTCGCACCATTTAGGACTTGATGTGCACGACAAAAATAACCGTGGACCTCTAAAGGCGAACATGGTGATCACTGTTGAGCCTGGCATCTACATCCCTAAAGGAAGTCCTTGCGATAAAAAATGGTGGGATATCGCCGTACGGATCGAAGACGACGTAATTATAGGCAAAACTTCTTGCGAAAATATTTCTGCAGCTGCTCCCCGTAAAGTGGAAGACGTAGAGAAAGCAGTCGCCAAGAAAAGTGTTTTTTCCGAATACGTTCTTCCAAAGATGAAGTAGTTCCACGGTGCCTTCTTAAAATTAATACCAACAAAGTTGTGGTAACCAATGAGGCTACCGCAACTTCGGACCACGGTAATTCATCGAAAGGATCATGGGTAAAAATTTGTGGTTATTCTGCTGAGGTGGTAAATGATGTGCCTGAAATAATTCGTAGCTTATGGTCTCCAAAAAAATGAACATGAATAAGCTCATCAGCCTGATTATGCTGGTCCTTTGCATCGCTGCATGTAACCCGGCAAGCAAAAATGAAACAGCAGCCACTGCATCCTATTTCGATTTCGCGGATTCAGCTGATAAATTCACCGGGGGCGTCAAAATGATCCCCATAACCACGCCAAAAGGAACCTTCAAAGTATGGACTAAAAGGGTGGGGAACAATCCCCGGATCAAGCTGCTCATGCTTCACGGAGGCCCGGGCGGAACTCATGAGTTTTTTGAATGCTTCGACGGCTATCTTCCGGCAGAAGGGATAGAATATATTTATTACGACCAGCTGGAATCTTATTATAGCGATCAGCCGCATGATTCTACACTTTGGACCACTGAACATTTTGTGGAAGAGGTGGAGCAGGTCCGTAAAGCACTCGGCCTGAACAAGGACAACTTCTATTTACTCGGGCAGTCATGGGGCGGGATGTTGGCCATGGAATATGCACTGAAATACCAAGACAATATCAAGGGTCTTGTGATATCAAACATGATGGCCAGTATTCCTGAATACAACAAATACGCGCAGGAAGTTCTCGGCCCTAAAATGGACCCTTCTGTGTTGAAAGAAATCAAGGATATGGAGGCGAAGGGCGATTTTGCCAATCCTCGGTATGAAGCCCTGATCGGCGAGCATTACTATACCCAACACGTGATGCGTATGCCTATGGATAAATGGCCTGAGCCCGTTAACAGGGCGTTTAAGCACCTGAGTAAGGACATCTATGTTTATATGCAGGGTTATAGTGAGTTTGGCGTAACAGGGAATGCTTCGCTGAAGAACTGGGATCGTTCCAAGGATATCCAGAATATTAAAGTTCCTACGTTGGTCATTGGAGCCACCTATGATACCATGGACCCCAAGTATATGGAGTGGATGTCTACCCAGGTGAAGAAAGGCAGGTTTCTGCTCTGCCCTAATGGAAGCCACCTCTCCCAATTTGATGATCAGAAAAATTATATCCCAGGCGTGATCAAGTTTATGAAAGACGTAGACCAGGGAACTTTCTAAAAGATGTAGATCAACAAAGTTTCTAAATCATCCATATCACGTTTTGTTTTCAAGGTGGGGCATTTCCCCACCTTCGTTTCATATATTCGACTACCAAATTCTGACGCATGAGAAATTATGTTTTTTGTATCCTGCTTCTTTGCCTTCCCGGGCTGACCATGGCCCAGGGCTATAGTGATTTTGCCAAACAGACTGCCCGTTTGCAGGCACTGGCAAAAGCCAATCCCCAGTTCGTTAAACTTCGCTCGCTCACCAAAACTTCGGGGGGCAAAGATATCTGGCAGATCACCCTTGGAACTGGTAAGGTGGATGAGAAGCCAGCGATCGTAGTGGTCGGCGGTGTGGAAGGAAGCCATGTATTGGGCACAGAACTCGCGATAGGATTTGCTGAATCGATCATCAATGCGGCAGGGTCCGACAGCATTAAGTCGCTGCTGGAGAAAACCAGTTTCTATGTATTTCCCAATATGAGTCCTGATGCCATGGAGCAATATTTTGCTGCAGTGAAATATGAACGGCAGGGCAATGCGACCCAGACCGATGACGACCGGGATGCTAAAACAAATGAAGATGGATTTGAAGATCTTGATGGTAATGGCCGCATTACCTGGATGCGTGTTGAATCCCCAATAGGTGAATATAAAATTCATCCCGACGACCCAAGGGTATTGGTGAAGGCTGATCCTGCAAAAGGCGAGAAAGGCAAGTACCTGCTTTTCTCTGAGGGTACCGATAACGATCGCGATGGCATCTTCAATGAAGATGGTGAAGGGGGTGTTTATTTCAACAAGAATTTCAGTTTTAAGCATCCTTCCTTTACGCCAGGTGCTGGAGAAATGCCCGTTTCAGAAATTGAAACAAGAGCTCTCGTTGATTACCTGTTCGAAAGGCCGAATGTATATGCAGTGTTGAGTTTCGGAACGAATAATAACCTGAGTACACCGATTGCTTTTAGTCCCCAGGGCGTTGCCCAAACCATTATCACGGGCTGGTATGAAGCAGATACTAAAATTAACAACATGGTCTCCGAACTGTACAATAAAACAACCGGATACAAAGACGCACCTAAAACTACCAGCACTGGTGGCGACTTCATGTCGTGGAGTTATTTTCATTATGGAAGGTATAGTTTCAGTACGCCGGGTTGGTGGGTTCCCAAAACAAAGCCCGACAGTGCAAG
>JANMHK010000439.1:0-7548 GCA_031375135.1 Sphingobacteriales bacterium
TTCGAATTCTATTCCAACCTCAGGAAAAGGGTAAACACGTACGGAGAAACTGTCTGTGAAGGCATTTTTGATTTGAACTGTTTCGCCATTGCTTTTTACCGCATACCAGTAACTCCCTTCATAATCAAGGTCTTCATAATCCCCTTTTTTGGAGAACTTAAAGGCCTTCTCTACGCTTTCTCCTTCGGGGGTCAATCGGTATAGCTTGCCTTCTTCATCGTTCACTGCGACGATCTGATTGTTTTTCGCATCGTAGCGGATACCCGAAATTTCATTCAGTTTTTCACTCAGTAGGATCTTTACGGGCTTATTGATATCATAACCTGTAGGCGATGGCAAATTGGCTTCCGGTTTGCCGCCCTGGGTACAGGCCGAAAGGGCCAAACAAATCAATATCGTTAGTTGTGTTCTCATGATGTCTCTAAAATTATTAATATTATTGTATTTTACCGTCAATAATTAACCTCCGGCATGCAATTGGAAAATCTCCTGTCTGATATTGAGTCGCATATAGAGCAACAATATCGGGATCAACAGGATCCCCGCATAATCTATCATGATGTTCAGCATATCCAGGAAGTAGTTTCTGCTGTGATCACGATCAGTGGATTCTACGGTATGAGCGAAGATGAAAGATTCCCCATTATCGCCGCTGCGTGGTTTCACGATCTCGCTTATATGTATACTGGGCCCGAGAATCATGAAAGGAACAGTGCTGATATGGCCCGCAAGTACCTGGAGTCTAAAGGTCTGGATGAATCCCTTATCCAGGTAGTGGAAAACTGCATTATGGCCACTAAAGTTCCCCAAGAGGCCCATACGCTGGGGGAAAAGATTATTGCCGATGCTGACCTGTTTCATTTTGGTAAGGCGATTTTCCAGGAGAAAAGTGATTTGTTGAAAAAAGAAACGGAGTTACTAACCGGTAACGAGATCAGCACCGTCGAGTGGCGGGCCAACACCCTCCGGTTTATGGAGAGTCACCATTATTTTACAGAATTCGCCAAACAGGAATTACAGCCCGCAAAGGAAATATATTACCGGGAACTCAAGAAAAGGCAGGAAAAGAAACTGGCCAAACTGGAGCAAAAAGCAGCGGTTGAAGCAGGCGGTGACGCCGCCACAGCAATTGCTTTGGCGAAACCTGTTAAGAAGAAAAAGAAAGATGACGACAAACCCAGCAGGGGTATCGAAACCCTATTCCGGCTGACTTCCAGAAATCACATGGAACTTAGTGCGCTGGCTGATAATAAGGCAGGGATCATGATCTCAGTGAACTCTATCATCATTTCAGTGGTCCTGTCCGTACTGTTGGGGAAATTGGAAGACTATCCGCATCTGATCATTCCTACCATTTGTCTGATGCTTGTAAATATTGTCACCATCATATTTTCCATTCTGGCCACGAGGCCCAAAATTGTGGGTGGTGATTTTACTCAGCAAGATATCGACGACAGGAAGATCAACCTATTGTTCTTCGGGCATTTCAATAAGATGAGCCTTGAAAGCTACCAGTCAGGAATCTTGCAAATGATCTCGGATAAGGATTATTTGTATTCCAGCCTCACAAAAGATATCTATTACCTGGGAATGGTATTGGGAAAGAAATATAAGTACCTGCGCTACAGCTATACCATATTCATGTATGGATTGATCTTCTCCGTGCTGGCCTTTGGGCTTGCCGTATTCTTATTTCGTTAAAAACCAGCGGATCCGTTTCCGCTGATCTTGTTCCAAAAAATTCTTATTGGAACTGGCTGACTGATACGGATTCTTTCATCATTTGTTTTGCTGTTTCTTCGATACCCAATGCATCGTAGCCACATTCCCGATGTAGTTCCTTTAATGTTCCGTGTTCCACCAGGCGATCAGGAATCCCCAGCATCTTTATTTCAGCATGATATCCATGCTTAGCCATAAATTCAACCACAGCAGATCCAAATCCTCCCACGATCGTACCGTCTTCAACCGTGATTATCTTCGTGTATTTTGAAAACACTTCATGCAATAATGCCTCGTCCAATGGCTTTACGAACCGCATATCATAATGGCCGGGATTGATGCCATAGGTCTTCAGGTTGCGAATGGCGGCCGCTGCAAAATTGCCCGGATGCCCAAAACTTAAAATGGCAATTGTTTCACCATCCCTAAGTTTTCTGCCTGTTCCGATTTTAATTTCTTTCATCTCTGTTCTCCATTCAGGCATAACGCCTTCACCCCGTGGATAACGGATCACGATCGGCGACTGCATAGACTCCAGCTGGGAAGTATACATCAGATCACGGAGTTCTGATTCATTCATAGGAGCACTGACGATCATATTTGGGATGCACCTCATGAAGGGGATATCGTAAGCACCATGGTGCGTGGGGCCATCTTCTCCTACTAAGCCTGCACGGTCAAGACAGAAGACCACGGGGAGTTTCTGAATGGCAACATCATGGATCACCATATCATAAGAGCGCTGCATAAATGACGAATAAATATTGCAGAATACCCTCATGCCTTGTGTAGCTAACCCCGCACTGAGTGTCACAGCATGCTGCTCGCAGATACCCACGTCAATAGCGCGATCAGGCATTTGCTCCATCATAAATTTAAGCGAAGACCCTGAAGGCATGGCAGGTGTAATACCCATGATCGTAGGGTTTTTTTCTGCCAATTCTATGATGGTATGACCAAATACATCCTGATATTTAGGAGGTTGTGGCGTTTCAAATGTCTTCTTGTAGATCTCCCCGGTGACTTTATCAAAAAGTCCGGGTGCATGCCACTTCGTTTGATCTAGTTCTGCGAGTGCATAGCCCTTTCCTTTTACGGTAATGATGTGAAGCAATTTTGGACCGGGAATATTTTTCAGGTCCTCCAGCGTGTCAACCAGTTTAGTGATATTATGGCCGTCGATCGGACCGAAATAACGAAGTTTCATCGCTTCAAAGAGATTGCTGCTTTGGTTGATGAAACCCTTTATGGAGTGCTCCAGTTTACTGGCCATTTCCCTGGTAAAGGATTTGCCTATGGGAAGTTTCCCCAACGCCTTCCAGATATCGTCTTTGAACTTATTATAGGTCTGGGACGTGGTTATATCTGTGAGGTATTCTTTCAAGGCACCTACATTGGGGTCGATGCTCATGCAGTTGTCGTTCAAAATGATCAGCGCGTTGGAATCAGAGACTCCTGCGTGATTCATCGCTTCGAATGCTATTCCCGCCGTCATGGCACCGTCTCCTATGATCGCAACACATTGCTTATCGTGCTCACCTTTTACTTTGGCAGCAATGGCCATACCAAGGGCTGCAGAGATCGAAGTGGATGAATGTCCCACGCCGAAACTATCGTATTCACTTTCACTCCTTTTGGGGAATCCACTTAGGCCGCCATATTTTCGGTTGGAAGGAAATTCATTTTTTCTGCCGGTCAGGATCTTATGTCCGTATGCCTGGTGGCCTACGTCCCAGACCAGCTGGTCATAGGGTGCATTGAAAACATAATGCAAGGCCACGGTAAGCTCAACTACGCCAAGACTGGCACCAAAGTGACCGCCATGAACACTGACAACATCAATGATGTATTGTCTTAGTTCATCGCATACCTGATGAAGTTGCTCTTTCCTTAATTTCTTGAGGTCATCCGGTGAGTTGATCTCTTTTAACAATGGCCCCTGATAAAAATCCATGTATGATGCAGATTTGTAATGGACAAAATTACGCAGGCTGAGCGGATCAGCCTGCGTAAAATACCGGATTTTCTAACAATTAATTAGACATAATGTTTTGGGTTACTCTTTTATGATCCGTAAAGTCTCAACATAATTCATCCCGATCCTTGCTTTTAAGAAATACAGACCAGTCTGGAGCTTGTCCGCGGGAATTTGCAGCAGGTTCGTTCCTTGCATCACCGAGTATTTATTCCGGTACAATTCCTGGCCCGAAACGTTAAAGATTTGAATTTCAACGGATTCCCTTTTGCCGGTAGTGGTATAAAGCCTGATATTGTTCTGAACAGGGTTGCCAGCCAGTTGAATTCTGGTTTTACCTGTACTCACGGTGATCTTCCGAATCTGGGAGTAAGTTGCTTTACGATTACGATCGACCAGCATTAGGCGGAAATAGCTGTATTCGGTATTGCTGTTCAGGCTATAGCTGACATCTTGTTTGCCTTCCGTTTCAATGAAATTCAGGTTATCGATCTTAAAGAAATCCCGGCCATTGTAACTGCCTTCCAAAATCACCTCAGCCAGTTCGTTTCCTCCGCTTAAAGAGGCATTGAATTGAATATCTTGCAACTGCTCAAGGTTGAAAGAGTGAAGGGTATAGCCAAGTGTAGTACAAGGTCCGATGGCGAAATTGAAATTCTGGTAGCTGCAGCCCTGTCTGGGACCTATATTGATCGCATAAAGCCCGAAAGGCAGGTTGGAGATAATGAGATCGGGGGCAGTAAAATCTATTCCGGTGGTGTAAGTATCGGAAAAAGTAAACTTACCGTCACCATCGGCATCATATCCCAGGATATAGTCGACAGGAAACCAGTAGCTGGCTGGGTTCTGATCTACCACAAACCTTGCCGTTCCCCCGGCGCAGTAAAGGTCTTCCGTAATATACATACTCATGGTGAATGAGTATCGTTCGCTGGGAGTATTGTTTGTTTGGGAGCCCGTCTGCTGGGTATCTTTTACCCAGCCGCAATCACCATCCAGTTTACGAGCAATTGAATTACCGCGGCCAGTGGATTCTCCTATGGTTTCATAGTCAATTCCCATAAACGTAAGATTAAATGTAAAAGGACTGCATCCGGGAATTGATTTCGTTGACACGGTGGAAGATGGTTCGCCAGGATACTGCCGTTGTACGGCATCAACCATTTGCCCTGTTGGACTAAGGAGCACCACCTGTTCACTCGCTGAGCCACCATCTGTAAAGAAACCTTCTCCGGTGGTAGGGATCGGAGCACTTGTACAACCACAGGTACTCCAGTTCAGATTCGGGATAACGTTTTTTGTGAAGTTGGCACAAGGAGCAATGAGTAGCGACTTACCGGCAATCACATAGAATTCACCGGGAAGTAAAATGGTGTTTGCAGGAATGGTCACTGAAAAATCACCATCTGTCAACACGTAACATCCCAGGTTAACCGGACCCGGACCCATATTGAATAGCTCTACAAATTCCGCAGAAGTTCCGCAGGCATTACCTGGCCAGGGCATGTATTCGTTGATCAAAACCCGGCCAAACTGGGCATTTACCTTCTCGGGAGAGAGGAAAACCGTAGAAACCAATAAGATAGCTAACAGGGTAAATTTTGTTTTCATATGTAGGATTATGGACAACGAATTGATTTGACTAGGGACATGTAAAAGTTGTCATTTTAAATTTAACATGCAATTGCAAAAGCCCTTGGTAGAACTACTAGCCTGCCTTTAGACGAGCTATTTAACCATTAATCCAAAAAGATTAAATTGAGTAACGCTAACATTTACATTTACCGTTCTAATATGTTGATTTCTTTACAACGACTACCAAAGTATTGGCTTTTCCAGGCCCTTGGCTGGGGTATGTTTGTCATAACGAATACTTTTTTTGCGGTATCCTTCGATAGTTTCGATTCTTTCTTCATCGGCAGGCTGATGGTGTTCGTGATCCTCGGTGTCATGTTCACGCATTTGATGAGGATGATGATCCACCGGTTGAGTTTGCTTCAAAAACCCTTGAATAACCAGATTGTCGGTTTTCTGCTGGTGAGCCTGATTTTTGCACTCATTATTGGTGCGCTTGACACAGGACTTACCAAGCTCCTGAACCTGAGGCTGGAGAAGGAAGGCGAGGTCAATACCGGCCTGGTTGTGGTGAGCCACATGTTTTATTCTTTCGTTTACCTGTTCATTTGGAACATGATCTATTTTATGTATCATTTTATCAATAAATCGAGGAAAGAACAATTTGATACCCTGAAGCTACGGGCCCTGGTAAAGGAGCTTGAACTTAAAACGATCAAAGCCCATATTAATCCCCATTTTATCTTTAATGCATTAAATAGTATCCGGGCACTGATCGATGAAAATCCTGTGCGTGCACGGGATGCCATTACTGAGTTGAGTAATATTCTCAGGAGTAGCATGCAGGCTGAGAATGTTGAAACTGTTCCGCTTACCCGGGAGCTTGGAATTGTTCGTGATTACCTCGCTTTAGAGCATATTCGGTTTGAAGATCGTTTGCAAGTGGAATACGATATCGATGAGGATACGTTGAACCAGCCTGTTCCATATATGATGTTACAAACACTGGTAGAAAATGCCATTAAGCACGGCATTAGTAAAAATGTGGATGGGGGACTAGTCAAGATCATTTCAGATTTTAAGGATGATCATCATGAGCTTATTGTGAGAAATACGGGGCGTTTAAATGGAGACATCAACAAGGAAGGTTTCGGGTTACAAAGCACGTCGAGCAGACTGGGCCTTTTGTTTGGACCCAACGCCGAATTTGAGATCAATGATATTGCCGGAAATATTGTAGAGGCAAAAGTTAAAATACCAATTCAGAACTAACTATTAAGCTATGTCAAAAAGAGTGATCATTATTGATGATGAAAGGCTCGCCAGAAATGAGCTTCGAAAATTATTGCTCGATCATCCCGAAATTGAGATTGTATCGGAAGCGACCAACGCGGCTGAGGGGATACAGAAGATAGATGAGTTGCAACCTGATCTCATATTCCTCGATATTCAGATGCCGGGCAAGACAGGATTTGATATGCTGGCAGAGTTGGAACGTGCGCCTCACGTGATATTCACCACAGCTTATGACGAGTATGCCTTAAAGGCTTTTGAAGTGAACGCGTTGGATTACCTGCTGAAACCTATTGATCCCGGCCGTCTTGCGGACGCACTTCATAAGCTGGAGAATCTGGAAGAAAAAGAGATCAGCCAGGCAGATCATTCGGTCAGCAGAGGAACCTTGAGCGATAGTGACCAGGTGTTTGTGAAAGATGGTGAACGGTGCTGGTTTGTAAAACTCTCTGATATCCGGTTGTTCGAATCGGTGGGTAATTATGCAAAAGTATATTTCAGTTCCAACAAACCCTTGATCCTAAAATCGTTGAATGCATTGGAAGAGCGCCTTGATGAAAAGGTTTTTTTCCGCGCTAACAGGAAGCATATCGTGAACCTCAGGATGATCGAAAAAGTGGAACCCTATTTTAACGGCGGGCTTCTGCTGGAGATCAAGGGCGGCGAGAAGATTGAAGTGAGCCGCAGACAGGCCGTAAAGTTTAAAGAGATGATGTCGTTATAACATTAGCTAATTGGCTGATTAGCTAATTGGCTGATCAGCTGACCTCAGTGGCAGTGCATACATGCAAAATGGTTAAACAAGTGTTGCTGCCGCCGACTATATAATTAGCTAATTAGTCAATCAGCTAATCAGTCAATTTTCCTAAGGACCTTTTCCATTTCATTTCTGATCTCGTTATTGCAGAGATTACCGATACTTCCTTCATGGGTATGATGAAGTTTTTTTGAAGGATCAAAGCCGAACTCGCCTTGCTCGATCT
>JANMHK010000223.1:0-2581 GCA_031375135.1 Sphingobacteriales bacterium
GACAGAACCATCCACCGGATTATCTGTGTTTCTTAACAGAGCATCCAGAAATGATGTATAACCGATTCCGCCCGTACATACGTAGTCAGTGGGTTCCAATGTTTTAATGATTTCCCAACTCACCCTCAACATCCTGACGTAGTATTGAATAGGGGCATACATGTTGGGTAAGTCAGCGGGGTTTGGGTTTTGTTTATACCAACTGTAAGGCTGGGCATCATTCCATCCTGCATCACCCGAGGTGTAATCTGGTTCGTTGACCACTTCCCAGAACTTTACGTATTTCCCATATGTTTTTACGGTTTGATGGAGGTAGTACGCGTATGTGTTTGCCGGGTTAGGCAGTGTTTTGGCGGCATCGAGCCAGATGGGTTCATACAATCCTTTAAAGGTTTTCGCAGGTTGAGGACATCCCGGAAATGTTATAGTCTCTCTGTTTTTTTGTGAAGGCTCTCCAACAAATGCGGTTAAATCTTTCATGCCCAGCTGTTCGTAGAATTGGAATTCATTTACTCTTGCATTCACGCCATAATCGGTGATAAGCCAATCGGGTAAAGAAATTCTTGACGATCTGGCGCCAGCATTGTAAATCAACTGGGCAACGGAAATGTCATTTAAATGGCTGCCAAAATATCCCATATTGGTACCATACGCATAAGCCCCGGAGTATTCATTAATGACAGAAGGGTCTTGTGCATTTTTGGCGTCTGTATAAACCGTGGATTGTGTAAAACTGTGATATCCAAAGGAAAAGATAGAAAACAAGGTCAACGTAATTTTTCTCATAGAATGGATATGTGGGCGTGCAGTTAGCTTGTGAAAACGCTTGATCCAATTGAAAATTGTGGATGTGGAAAACCAGCGTGGACGGAACTGCGGATGACGTTTTTGTAGAACACATACACCGGTTACCAATCGCTCGTTTTGAAATGAAAACTAAGGTGATGTGTCAGCCCTTATGGCGATATGATTGTAGTGGTGAACGATGCCAGTATTATCCCAAAAACACTTGGGCATCAAGAATCAATCATGTCGAATTTCGCCCTCTAATTCGACCTCAAGTCCCGTTCAGGGGTCAGCATGGGAGGATTGTGGCTGGGATCCGATTCAGTTTTCTTCAACCCCGCTCGCAACATGACCGTTGCGGTGTAGATAATGACGGCAAGCACAACCCAGCGCAAAGTGTCGAGATCTAATGATTTTACGATAAACGCCGCGATCAATACACCTCCAATACCGGCAAGTGCGATGGCGTAGGATGCTTTACGGTTGAAAACGCCGGTTCTGACAAATCGATAGGCGGCCAGCGGCATCAGAAATGCGCAGGACCCCATCATGATCGGAAAGGCTACTGCGGGCGACATGCCCAGGGCAAATACCAGGGCCATGCAGGGTGCATATAGTCCTATTCCTGCGGTCATAATCGCACCAAGGATAAAATTGACCACCACAGCTAACACTAATTTGCCGCCCTCGAGGCCTATCGCATCACCTCCGGCCTGCGTCCAGTTTAGTTTGCCAGCTAGCATAAATCCGGCCGTAATAAACAGTGCTATGCCCATGATCAGCCGGATCGTCTTTTCCGGTAGTCTGGATACCACACCTGCTCCAAGTATCGCCCCCGCACCGGATGCCACCACCATTAAGATCAATGTAACGGGCTCTACGGTTACGATCCTTACAAAGATAATGGCCTGTAATACAGTGGGTATGGCATTGCCAACATTTAGCGTGGCAGGCAGCAGCCGGTCCTCCGATTGTTTCATGAACTTCAGCATCGCCGTTTCTATGGCAAACGAACCTATACCCAGGGTGTCAAAGAAATTTCCTACAAAACCCGTGAGCCCGGTTTTAGCCCAACTGTTATTTTCAAGTTGATTCCGATGTTTTTGATAATCCCGAAAAAGGAAGAAAGCAGTCCAGACGGCAAGCAGGATGAATACGATCCAGATGGAAGTGATCAGGTCTATGCGCATTGTCTAAGCTATGGATAATGGGATAATTTTCGTAGATTTCGTTAAATAAATTGTAGGCCCAGTGGTAAGTTATCCAAGTATTTTCAATGACGTGATCGGCCCCGTGATGCGCGGGCCTTCCAGTTCCCACTGCGCGGCCTCCCTTCGTATAGGCAGGATGTGCCGTGACCTGATGGATGGTGAGATCACCGAAGTACTGATCGAGTTCGACACCAACGGTTCATTGGCCACTACCCATAAGGGTCAGGGGTCCGACATGGGTTTGTTCGGGGGCTTTCTCGGCTGGGAGGCCTATGATGAAAGACTCCCCAGTTATTTACAGGCCGTGGACGAGGCAGGGATCAAGATCAAGATTGATATACATCCGTTTGGCGCTACCCACCCGAATACTTATAAACTAACGCTAAAGAATAACCGGGAAACACATGAGCTGACGGCATTGTCTACCGGCGGCGGAATGATACAGATCATCGAAATCGATGGCGCAGCAGTTTTGATGGCCGGTGATTTTTACGAAACTCTGATCTATACCAAGTCGCCCGAATTAGTAGTTGATTTTTTAAGTAAGACGATTGAGGCTGATGAGATCATCATTCATCGAGGCA
>JANMHK010000001.1:0-3183 GCA_031375135.1 Sphingobacteriales bacterium
GGCATGCTGACCAACTTCAACACAGTTCGTAAGAGCGTGAAGAAGATGCAAAGCATTGAGAAAATGCTGACAGACGGAAGTTTCGACAGCATCACAAAAAAAGAGCGTCTCCAATTGGCGCGTGACAAAGAGAAAATGGAAAAAGTGCTTGGTGGTATCGCCCAACTGGGTCGTGTACCAGCTGCCCTGTTGATCTTTGACATTGGCCATGAGCATATTGCATTGGCGGAAGCAAAGCGTTTAGGCATCCAGACTTTTGGTATCGTTGATACCAACTGCGATCCTAATAAAGTTGACTTCGCAGTACCTGCAAACGACGATGCTACTAAATCGATCGCCATCATTGCAAACTTCATCACTGCAGCCATCGCTGAAGGTCTGGCTGAAAGGCAGGCTGAGAAGACTGATGATTCAGATGATAATGAAGAAGTGCAGGAAAAAGGTCAGCGTTTCTCTTTGGAAGATGAAGACAAGGAGAAAGGCGAAGGTGGTGACAGGCGCGGTGGTGCTGGTAAACCAGGTGCCCCGAAGCGCAGGATTGCAGCTTCAGGTGGTGGTGGACGTAGGCCCGCTACGAAGAGATAATCAGATCAATAATCAGAAAATATTAATGATATGTCAACAGTGACAATAACTGCGGCTGACATCAATAAACTGCGCCAGTCTACTGGTGCAGGAATGATGGACTGTCGTAAAGCACTTACAGAAACGAACGGAGATTTTGAAGCAGCGATCGATTGGTTGAGGAAGAAAGGTCAGAAAGTAGCTGCACTTAGAGGTGATCGTGACGCGAGGGAAGGAGTGATTCTTGCAAAAACAACTGCAGATAACAAGACCGGCATCACACTCTGCCTGAGCTGCGAAACTGATTTCGTGAGCAAGAATGCAGAATTCGTTGCTTTCGCGCAATCCATTATGAATGCTGCCATTGAGCATAACGTGAACAGCGTAGATGAGTTGAATGGCTTGTCCATTAATGGTGCTAAGATCGTGGACCTGGTGAACGACAAACTGGCGAGCATTGGAGAGAAGATCGGCATTTCAAAATTCGAGCGTATCGATGCTGAATTTGTTGCTTCTTATATCCATGGTGCGAACAGGATGGGCGTACTGGTTGGACTTAATCAAGCTGCTGCTGAAGCAGGTAAGGATATAGCCATGCAAATTGCAGCTATGAATCCGGTTGCAGTAGATGCTGATTCTGTTTCTCCGGAAGTGATCCAAAGGGAGAAAGCCATTATCACCGATTTGATCAAAACTGATCCTAAGATGGCAGGTAAGCCGGAAGAGATGATCAACAAGATCGCGGATGGCAAATTAAATTCATTCTTTAAAGAAAACACCTTGCTTGCGCAGGCCTTTGTAAAGGATAACGGCAAGAGCGTTGGTGATTACCTGAAGTCAGTCAGTCCTGACCTGAAAGTAATTTCATTCAAAAGAGTTGCATTGGGTTAATGAAAGCCCTGCATATATTATAAGGTCCCTCCGCTTGCGGGGGGATTTTTTTTGCCCATGGGAGCCGTTTCGCAACCCTCGCGGGTGATATTTGTTATCTGCCCATGCGAGTCGTTCCACAACCCTCGCGGTTTAAGTTTGCGATCTGCCTTTGCAGGTTTTTTAATTAACTTCGCCGCATGCAACCCAGGTACAAAAGAATCTTACTCAAACTTTCAGGAGAATCATTGATGGGGAACAAAGGCTTTGGCCTGGATCCTCAAGTTATCGAGAAATATGCCAGCGAAGTGAAAGCCATCGTGGACCTCGGCGTACAGGTGGCGATTGTGATTGGGGGTGGAAATATATACAGGGGCATGAATGAGTCGGAGACCGGCATTGAGCGTGCGCACGGTGACTATATGGGGATGCTGGCTACGGTGATCAATGGGATGGCTATGCAGGCTATGCTCGAGAAACTGGGTGTGTATACGAGGTTGCAGAGTGCCATCAAAATGGAGCAGATCGCTGAGCCTTATATTCGTCGTCGTGCGATCAGGCATCTTGAAAAAAACAGGGTGGTGATCTTCGGCGCAGGAACAGGCAATCCATATTTTACAACAGATACAGCAGGCTCCCTGAGGGCCATTGAGATCAGTGCCGATGTGATCTTAAAAGGTACTCGCGTGAATGGTATTTATACAGCAGATCCGGAGAAGGTGCCGGATGCTGTGAAGTACGACAAGATCAGTTTCAAGGAATGCCTGGATAAGAACCTCAAGGTGATGGATATGACAGCGTTCACGTTATGTATGGAGAACAACTTGCCCATCATTGTGTTTGATATAAACGAGCCAGGAAATTTGACAAAGGTGGTAAACGGCGATGAGATTGGGACCCTGGTGAGTTAATACGAAGGCCAGCACACTAAACTGCAGTTTTTATGTCAATTGCTGATATACGCAAAGATTACATGCGGGAGAGCCTGTCTGAAGGCGACGTTGAATTGAACCCGATACAGCAGTTCTCCCGGTGGTGGAAAGAAGCGGTTGGATCGGATATCCTTGAGGTGAACGCCATGACCCTGGCCACCAGTAATAAAACGGGTCTCCCATCAGCCCGCACGGTGTTACTGAAGGATTTTGACCAAAAGGGATTTGTGTTCTTTACGAACTACGAAAGCCGGAAAGCTAAAGACATCGCGGATAATCCCCAAGCCACCTTGCTATTCTTCTGGAAAGAACTGGAAAGGCAGGTTCGGATTGAGGGGACGATAGAAAAAGTGGATGCCTCGGAAAGCGACCAGTACTTTCATTCCCGCCCCGAAGGCAGCCGGATAGGAGCCTGGGCTTCACCTCAAAGTCAAATTGTCGCAAACCGGGATGTGATCGAGGAAAATGTGAGGCTATACCAGCAAAAGTTTGAATCAACCCCTATACCCCGCCCTCCACATTGGGGTGGATATCGCGTTATACCGCGACAGATTGAATTCTGGCAGGGTCGCCCGAGCAGATTGCATGATAGAATACTGTATAGCCTGGAGGGAAACAACTGGCTGATAAGCAGACTTGCACCTTAGCAATTCGCGGATTTGCGAATTGACGGATTTACGGATTGTTAATTTCAAGTTGTGCCAAAGGGCACAATTGCTTGTTACCAAATTCGGCAATTCGCCAATTCGCTAATCCGTCAATCCTTTATGCTTTCTTCTCTTCAACCTTCGTAGGAACGGTGACCTTTGGCTTATTA
>JANMHK010000064.1:0-10181 GCA_031375135.1 Sphingobacteriales bacterium
GAATAACCAGCCCCTTGTTCTTTTACTGAATAGGCACGCACCACATTCGGACCTGCGTCTGCATGGATCAGCTGGTGTTGAAAAGCCTGAGGCAATAGTTTTCCTTCATAGACCAGAATACCCGTTGGAGAACCAGCACCAGTTTGGAGCATATTTGGAACAGCGCCTGGATCATTCAGGTGCCAGTGCCTGAAAGGAATGGAATCTTCCAAATTAGTACGGTTAGCAGACCATGATGCTCCGGTCATCTCATCTGTAAAACCATAGTTACCATAAGGCATCACGTAATTGATACGCGTCCCCTTGTTCCCATCATCATCATTATCACTTTGCCAAAGCGTTCCATAACTGTCAACAGCCACTTCATAGGGATTTCTGAAATTATCTCCCAGGCATTCCACGTTCGAGCCATCGGGATCGCATCTCAGCACCATGCCTTGTTTGTATTTGCCGGGGCCGATCACGTCGCCATCCTGGTCAAGTACGGGTTTGCCGTCTTTATCTTTTAATGTTTTTCCCTCGTTACCAAAATTGAAATAGAGTTTTCCATCTGGTCCAAAACTAAATGCATGGGCTCCATGATCATGTTGTTCACCCTGGATGCCCTGGAACATGATCTCTTTTCGATCTGCTTTATCGTCTCCATTATCATCATAAAAAGCCCAGATATAAGGACTCTGTGATACGATCACTTTTTTGCCAAGCACCACAATACCTAATGGCGCATTAAGTTCCGGGCCCTGGTAGAAGACCTTGGCCTTGTCGATTTTCGCATCACCATCCACGTCTTCCAGAATCATGATTCGGTCGCCTTCGGCATGGGTAGGATTGCCGTTGATCGAAGGCCGGTAGTTATAAGCTTCGGTTACCCAGATCCTTCCTCTTTCATCCACATCGATATTGGTTGGATTCATCAGCATAGGCTCGGTAGCCATCAGTTGAACCTTTAATCCATAGGCCACATCGAGGCCCTTTAGTGCGTTTTCAGGAAGGCGGGGATCTTTGATCGCAGTGTCGCGTTCAGCCTTAGATGCATTGAAACCATACTGGGGATTTGTATAAGAGACCACGGTGAGCACCAGCGCGACGACTACCATGAAAGAAATGAATCGGAGCATTATGTTGGTATATTTTGAGTCAATGAATGGATATTGAAAATATGACTAAAATTTTATTCAGTCATGAACCGGAAGCTGAAGTCGCTGTACGACCAGGGCAGCTTTCCTTTTGGAACAGCTATCGATCCTGACTTCTTCCCATCCGCAGCCACCATTACTTTCAAGGGTATCCTGATAAAATCGCCTTTATCATAATTGAAGGTTTTGCCATCATCATCGTAGAGTTGGCAAGCTCCGGGTTTCTCACCGTAGTGACGGATCTCCAAAGGGTATTTGCGATCATCTATCGAGACTGCTTCCTTATACATTGGGACGATGGCCCCGTCTTTCACAAATACAGGTATCCTGCTGAGCCCGGGGGTCACCGTGATCACCTGTCCTTCCCCGGCCAGTTTGCCTGTATAGAAATCGTACCATTTCCCTTTGGGCAGTACTACTGAACGGGAAGTTTGTCCGGCAAACAATGGCGCAACCAACAGATATTCACCCACCATGAACTGGTCCTTTACTTCTTTTTTTAAGGCAAGTGCATATGGATTATCGGTCGCATCCAGCTTTCCCTTCTCTTCGAGGGCATTCACCTGGTATCCATCTTCCAGGTTCATAGCCCTGATGGGTGGGGTACCATAAAAAGCATAATCAGCATAAGAAGAATACAGGTAAGGGATCAATTGCATTCTGAGATCGGCGATGGCTTTAACGTCGTCAGCCACATCCGGGAACGACCAGGGCTTAGTGCCGTCGGCCCAGGCATTGATCATAGCCAGGGGCGAAAAACAAACTGTTTGCATACGGCGAAGCCATTCCTCAGAAGTTTTAGAAGCGCGCACTTCCGGGGTCCATAGTACGCCGATGAATGAACTATTAACAAGAGCCGTAATGAAATCCCGGTGTTCGTAATAATCGTTGTAGATCACATATGGAAATGAAACCGCACCGGCATTCGACGCGCGAACCAGGCCATAGGTTCTGAGGTTTTGCTTTTTGTACATATCCAATGTGAAGCGTTGTTGCAGTGATCCGTATGTCTGGCGGAGCTGCTCTGCTGAATGCCCGGAAGGGAAGACCGCAACATCGGGCCAAAGCCAATTATCATACCCATCGTTCTCGTCCATTTTAAAACCACTGACGCCCACGTCCAGTACATTTTTTTTCAGGTGAGCCGTCATGATCTTAACGGCCTCCGGCATGGAGTAATCCGGCACGATCCCATTCCATTCCGTATGCGATGCAGTATAGGGCTCTATTGTTTTATAGACCGATGAACTGGGCGCCACTCCCGGGTTCATCCAAA
This sequence comes from Sphingobacteriales bacterium, assembly GCA_031375135.1. Classification (GTDB taxonomy): domain Bacteria; phylum Bacteroidota; class Bacteroidia; order Chitinophagales; family Chitinophagaceae; genus Pollutibacter. The sequence goes on from JANMHK010000064.1 coordinate 2,413, forward strand.
CATTTGTTTGAATAGATTGCGACTGCAGATTTTTCACAAAAGCTGCAGGATCCGGAAATCTTATTTTATCCCATTCGTAGGTACAGGGATAACTGGCCGTCATCCAACCTGGTTCGAGACCGATCACTGATAATGGAAAATTTCTTTTCTTAAATTCGGCTACTTCTGTATTCACATCTGCTGCAGTGGACGTGGTTGGTACGCGTTGCCAAAAGCCGAGTCCCCATTTTGGAGGCAGGGTGCCACCGCCATTGTAGAGATTAAATTTTCTAACGGCATCCAACATGGTAGGACCGGAAAACAAAACGATCTCGATACCTTGCGCCGGTACGAGGATCTCGAGGTTGTCGGAATAAGGCTGTGCCGTCCACTCCTTGTCTTTATTGCGATCATAGATTTTTGGCGGATTCTTGCTGTCTTTACGTACGCTGGTGCCGACATAGACGTCGATATATCTTGCCGTATTAATAAAAGCGCCATAGCCTTTTGAGGAAACAAAAAATGGAACCGGCGCATGGTTTCGGCCGTTGTCGGCCCCATCATAATGATCCATATGCAGGCGTAACAGGCGTCCCCGCTGCTCCACCGTTTTGAAATTCAGGCCAAGGCCGTAGATCTGCTCATCCTTATCAAGGGGGAAACGGATATAGGTTTTCCCGTCGCGCAATTCGATCTTGAGCTCCTCTTTTTTTAATGGCATGGGAGCATCACTCATGGCATTGATAGCAGCCGTCCTCGACGTTAATTGAAGATGGCTGGTCAGGTTGAATGCTTCTGGTTTACCTGCACTGACGAGCCAAACTCCATTCGCTTTTCGCGTCCACTGCGGATTTGAGGAAGCAGGCTTTACCTGGGCATGGGATGCCGAAAAAAATAAACCAAAAACCAAAAAAAACGGAAAGATCGAGGAGTTGATCATTTTGCTCGTTGCCATAAGGTGAATGTAACAACGATGGCTCGTTTTCACGAATTTTTAATAGTGGTTGTTGGAACTGTCGAGCAAACCCTTCCCCGGATATTCTTCCTTGCCCAGCGGTCTGACAGGATTCCTCCAAATAATACGCCAAGTAGCGAAGATGCAGATATGGTGATGGTGGAGATGGGACCTGCCAGGCTCATTTCTATTCCGAGCTTTTGGGAAAGCAAAGTGGGCAACCAATTTTTTACGCCCCAGCCGGGTATGCCGGGTACGGCGAAATAAAACAGGATGATCCAAAAGGAGATGTTACTGAATAAGACGGCCAGCACAATCCCTATCCTGTCGTTTTCACCTCGCCTTTAGGCATGCAAAAAAAACGGCGATCCGAAGATCGCCGTAACCAACTAACATGCTTGCTGAACACTAACTACTATCTGTACACTCTTACATAGTCTATCTCATAGATCGCACTGGTAAATGAAGGAGCAACTGGTCCACCAAATCCACCGCCCATCGCGAGGTTTAACAGTATATAGAAATCCTTGTTAAATGGCACACTTGAATTATTGGCCATAGAATGAAAAAGCCTGTCGTCTACAAAAAATTGAATCGCCGTTGCGGACCACTCGACTTTATAGATATGAAATTCAGTGGCGGCATTGGTGATCACGGTTGTATTGACCACAGGATTTGAACCTGAATTACCAGGAAAATGCAAGGCGGCACTGATCCTGTTCAAATCAGAACCTTTATGCTCCATGATATCAATCTCACCACAAGCGGGCCAACCCACCGCGCTGATATCCGCACCCAAGGTCCAGAAGGCTGGCCAGGTCCCAACACCGGTTGGCAGTTTAGCTCTCATCTCAATCCTTCCATACTTGAACTCATACTTCCCTTTGGTCAACAGACGCGCAGAGGTATAAGCACTACCAGAAAAATTTTCCTTGACGGCCTTGATCTTCAACGTGCCATTATCAACATACGCGTTTTCAAGTCTGTTGGTATAATACTGCAACTCATTATTTCCCCATCCTCCTGCACCTGTGCCAATATCGTATCCCCATTTTGCAGGATCCGGTGCGCCAGCGCGATCGAAATCATCTGACCAAACCAGCGATATTGTTGTCGCATTCACAGTCACAGTAACTGATTTTGTCGCAGAAGCAGATAACCCTGCTGCATTTTTAGCCGTTACTGTTACATTATAGGTCAGCGTGCCGGGAGCAGTATATTTGTAACTGGTCACGCCACTGGGAACAATTTTAGAATCGCCATTCCCGAACTCGTAGGTGAAGGTGCTTGCATTGTTTGCTGTAACGGTGAAATCCACATTGCCTGATCCGTCTGCACTTACTACTGCATTGATGACAATGTTTGAAGGCGCCGCCTGGCTATTACCCTCTTCTTTCTTGCAGGAAGCGCAAACATGAAAAGAGACAATCGCCGCAATGGTCAAAAGATAATATCTCATTGCTTAAGGTTTAACTTTAAATTTCTGATACCAGGAATTGCCATCAGCTCCAATGGTTCTCAGGTGTAGTTTCGTAGCAGTCAATGAAAGGATCTCATAATTCGTACTGCCGATTCCAATACATACCAATCCGTTGCCCGGAACTCCGAATTGAATCCTGGTCGAATTTGCTGCAGTACTTGTTGACGTTGCATTCATGAAACTGCATTTCTTAACGCCCTTGGTTGTCAGGGGATATTGTCCCTCTGCGCCTGTCTGGCCGTAAAAAGTAACTGCTGCTCCTAGTATGAAGGTGGCACCTTTATTGTCGACGTCGATCGTGATCTGGTTGTTCGACGATTTTGCAAACGTGATCTCGTCATCGTAGAAACCATCTGCTGCCCTTGAATTGGGCGTAGCTGAATACCATATGGGCGAGAATTGATCATTAGGACCAACCCCAAAATGACCATCAAGGTCTTTGTCGGAGATCCAAACTTTCGAAGTACCACCAGTGAGATTGGCTGTAATATCAGCAGGTATCTCGAATGCAACAAACACCGTGATCTTCTTGCTGATGATTGTAATCACGCCGCCTGTACCTACTGCACTAACCGTGACTACATAATCATTCACACCAGGATTGGTATACTTATACTGAATGGCTCCAGAAGGCACCATCTGCACTTTACCGTCACCAAAATCTACTTTATACGTAATGGCTTTAGAAGATGTAGAAGTGATATTGACCGTTCCCGTGCCGTTTCCGTTTGGATTGGCGGCATCGACACCTGCTATTGCTGTAGTCAGCGTCAGATCAGTGGGAGCAGCGATCTCCCCAAAGCTATAGTCTTGCTTCTCGCAGGAATATAGCCCCAGTACGACCATCATCATGATCAGGCTGCCAGTTATTAATTTCTTGTTCATATAAACTATGTTTTTATGATTAGTTGATGGTTATATCATCAAAATAATAAGTAAAGTTTGCAGTGCCATCCCCTGGAGTACCCAGGTCGAAAATGAGCACCATCCTGCCGTAAGTGCTGGCCGTGTTAATGCTGGAAAAATTAAATGTCAGTTCTTCCCACGCATTAGCAGTTGTGGTGGTCGCCTCCCTTTCAGCATTAATATTCCCATTGGCAATATTCTCCACTTTGAAAAGAAGCTTGGTTCCCACCTTGGGCGAATAGACCTTTACTTTGATGATCTTGTTTCCAGAGAAATCAATAGACTGTGCCAGCTCAATAAAGCTTCCACCCCACGGCTGACCACCAGGTCCCTTAATTGTTTTACCAACTTTATTGCTGGTATTGATCCCTGTTTTGAATGGATTGTCCGCCTTCACCGTATGTCCACCATCAAAATCTGCGAACTCATAAACTAGTGCAGGATTTTCAAAATTCATTGGAATCGCGAGTACCTCTGTTTTAGTAGTTTGACTGATGTCGTCAAAATAGAACGTGAAGTTAGATGAGCCATCACCCACTGTTCCCAGTTCAAAGATCAATACGATCTTCTGATAGGTGTTGGCCATATTGATGTCTGTATAGTCAAAACTCAGCTCTTCCCATTCGTTGGCCTTTGTAGTAACCTGTTCTTTTTCAAAAGCCTTGCTGCCGTCTGTCATGTTCTCTACTTTCAACAACACTTTAGCACCCACCCTTGGCGAATAGACCTTCATTTTCATCAGCTTCTTGGTAGAAAAGTCGATTGGATTGGCCAGGGCAATTACACTGCCACCCCAGACCTGACCCGCGCCCTTCACCATCTTACCCGTTTTGCTACTGGTATTGATACCGGTTGCAAAAGGATTATCAACAACAGTAGCATTTCCACCGTCGAAATTTGAAAAATTATAATTCAATGAAGTGGATTGGAAAGTCAGTGGCAATGCCAGCTCCTCTATGGTGTTGGTCTGCCTGATATCGTCAAAATAGAAAGTGAAATTTGAGCTGCCATCACCCTGTGTACCCAGTTCAAAGATCAGCACAACGTTATGATAAGCATTGGCTGTGTTAATGGTCCGATAGTCGAACGCAAGGTCCTCCCACTGGTTGGCTACTGTAGTTAATACTTCCTTTTCAAAATTGATGCTGCCATTGGTTGAATTCTCCACTTTCAGCAACACTTTCGCACCTACACGGGGCGACCACACTTTCATCCTCATCACTTTATTCACGGAAAAATCTATAGGGCTGCTCAGTTTGAGCACGCTGCCGCCCCAAACCTGGCCTGCACTCTTCACCATTCTTCCCACATTGGCAGAAGTATTGATGGTACCAGATTTCGGATTAGCAATGACGGTTGAATTACCCCCGTCGAAATTGATGAAATCGTAAGTTTGGCCGAGGGTCTCGAAGTCCAGTGGCAATACCAATGGAACCTGGATGGTGATCTTTTTAGTGATCGTTGTTGTTTGTACGCCACCACTCAATGCCACTAAACGTATGGTATAGTCCCCTGATTTAGGATAGAGGTGGTTTACCGTTTCGCCTTCCAGGAAAGATACCGGCACTTCGTTTGGATTATCACCCCAATAGATTCTGAAGAGAGTTTCATACAAGGCTTTAGCAGAAGCATTGATTTTAAACCCACTGGCTGGATCAACCGAGGTTGTGAGTTCAACATTTTCAGGTGCCCTGAAGGAGACCGTCAGTTTCTGAATGGCCTCGGATGTTTTTCCGTTAACGCCTACACCTACAACGCGCACATCGTAACTGCCTTCGGCGTATTTCACCTGAATACTGTTGCCCGGTAATACTTTAACTGGCGTAGCCACACCGGTACCTGAGTACACATTGAAGTACGCAATGCCCTGACCATTTGGATAGATGGTTACCAGACCCGTATTGTCTTGCGTGATGTTGAACATCGCAGACATTTTCTCGGGTGCCTTAGCAGCCTCAGCAAATGCAGTGTCGGTATATTCCACCTTCTTGCACCCTGAAACCAGGATCAACAGGAGCAATGTGATATTAGAGAAGATTATCTTTTTCATTTTCTGAATTTTTGTTGTTGAGGATCAATACCCGGGATTCTGGGTGAGTCCGGAAATATCCACTTCCTGCTGAGGAATTGGGAACACTTCATTTTTGCCAACTTTGAACCCTGTGATCTTAGCAGCGGCCTGACCAGTTCTGACAAGGTCGAAGAACCTGTCACCTTCCATCGCTAATTCAAGCCTTCTTTCGTCCCAGATCGCCTGCCTTAAAGCAGTACCCGTAACCGTTATATTGTGAAGGTTGTCTGCAAATGCACGCTGACGAACCCTGTTCAGGTATGTTTGTGCTTTGGCGTCATTGGGTGTGGAGGCCCGGTTATTGGCTTCCGCAGCCATCAGCAATACATCTGCATACCGGATGGTTCTGTTGTTATTCAGATAATTCAGCTCTACCTGCCCAGAGGTTTCCCCTTTCCTGGGAAGGTATTTTTGATTATACAGCCCCGTATTTTTATATGGAGCTACCAGGTAAGTAATATTCATGGCAGGGTTTGCCGTTTTATACGCTTCAATATCGAGGACGGTTACTGCCTTCCTTGTATCACCTGCGGCATAAGCAGCTTCAAGATTCTTGGTAGGCAGGTTGATGCTCCAACCCTGACCGTAAGGACTTCCACCAGTCAGATTACGCACACCGCACATTTGCACGGCGAGATTACCCTGGCCCCTGCCCGGATTTGACCAGTCGTAAAACGGACTGCTATTCGAATATTGTATTTCAAAAACGGATTCAATACCGTTCTCGCCTGATTGTAAGAATATATCTCCAAACTTGGTCACCAGACCGAATGGTCCATTAACCACATTCTCCAGCATGGCGGCCGCTGCATCAAATTTGTTTTCATAGATCAGCACTTTCCCCATCAGGGCCTGTGCAGTGTAACGGGTAATTCTGCCCTTTTGTGCATTGACAGGAGGCAACACCTTAATGGCCTCAGTCAGATCGGCTTCGATCTGCTTATACACATCAGCCTTGGGCGAACGTTGGAACTTCCTTGAATCGGAAGCAGAGAGTCTCGCTTCTACAAAAAGCGGCACATCGCCGAACATCCTGACCAATTCAAAATAGTAGTAAGCCCGAAGAAAATATACTTCTCCATATAAAGCATCCTTACCTGTAAAATTGAGTTTGGCTTTATTCTCGTGCAGGTAGTTTGCGCGATTGATACCTTCGTAGCACGACTTCCAGGCTTCCGTCATGTAAGAATTGTTGACGGTGATCTGATAATCGTCTATCTGCTGCAAACCGAGCACGTCCGTTGCATTCTCACCACCCGTTACCGAGTTATCAGAAGCTACATCGCCGATCACCGGGTTGGCATACAACCACTGCAATGGAGAGTAAGTACCGATGACCATTTTATTGTAGTCGTCAGCCGTTTTAAGATAATCTTCTGCGGTGATCTGATAATCTTCGCTGGGTTTGTAGCCTACAAACTTTTCGCAGGCCGCATTCATAAAGAGTGCTCCTGTTGTTGTTATGATATATAATAGTTTTTTCATCGTCGTAATTTTTTTCTGGTTAGAATCTGAGATCAAGTCCAACAGCATAACTCCTTGCTTGTGGATAGGTACCGCGGTCGATACCCGTATCGAAAATTCCACCAGAGATCTCTGGATCGAAACCGGTGTATTCAGTGAATGTGTAAAGGTTTCTCGCCTGTACATAAACGCGGAGCCTTGAAAGTTTAAGGCTTTTCAATATGTCTGGGGAGAATGTATATCCCAATTGAAGATTCTTGATTTTCACAAAAGATCCATCTTCCACATACCTGTCAGATGGGCGGGTATTGTTATTCCCGTCCACAAAAGAGTATCTTGGATTATTGGCATCATTGGTTGTTCCTTCGCCAGTCCATCTTCCCAATACACTTCTGAACTTATTGGTCATGGCCAGGTTCCTTTCGTAGGCGCGATATACTTCATTGCCCACAGAAGCGTAAAGGAATGATGTGAAATCAAAGCCTTTATATTCCAGTGTGAGACCCCAACCCATCGTAAAATCAGGGAAAGGGTTTCCAATATTCGTTCTGTCATCACCATTGATCTTACCATCGCCATTCACGTCTACGTAGCGGATGTCACCGGGCTGCGCATCAGGCTGGGTGGGATGCTTGGTGATATCAGACTGGTTTTGAAAAAGGCCGTCTGTTTTAAATCCAAAGAAATAACCAGGAGCATATCCTTTTTCAAAGCGGGTGACCGGATTTGAAGGAATGCCATAATAACCACCCGTGATCAGGCCATTATTTGTTTCGGTCACTTTATTCGCAACTGTAGTGAAGGTAACATTGGTGGTTAATCGAAGATTCTTGCCGATCATATCGGTATAACTCAGGTTCATGTCAAATCCACTGGTTTGGGTAGTACCGATATTCGCTGTTGGTAATGCAGCT
>JANMHK010000087.1:0-7725 GCA_031375135.1 Sphingobacteriales bacterium
GCCGGCGATATGAGATGCAGATACGGAAACGAGCTTTTCTGCGATAGTGATTTTATATGCAGCCGAGTCTGCCTGCGGTGCCGTATTTTTTTGAAGCACGATGCCCGCTAGGGGCTTTTCGCCCGTTTTCAGTACGCTTACCCGCGATGCCGGGATGTTCATGATCTCGGCCAGGTAGATGCCGATTTCCTTAAAACCGGGTGCCGTGTAAATCCGACTATCGGTACCATAACGGAATTCACCCGTTTTTTCTACCACCTGAAGTGGTTTGGGGATGATGTTCATGCGCTGTTGTCCGGATACATCAAGGGCCAACAGGACCAGGATAAATGCAAGTAACCTTTTCATGGAGCCAAAGTACTTATTTTAAGAGAACAACGATCCCCGCTCCCGGAGCTTAATATCCCTTTTTTCAGGGGGTGGTACTTACTCACTAGTGCGTTAGTTTTACTGAACATGGCATTATCTTACATTGGTAGACGATCAATTATCTTGAATTATTCTTCTTCCTTTTTTTACGTGGATGAAAGAAATAGAATGACATTATGAGAAACAACATCTTACTGCTCGTATTCGCTGGGCTTCTGCTGTTTGTGTTTGAAGCAGCAGCTCAACAGAAGCCTAAGTCCAAGCCGAAATCCGAAAAGCCACCTTCCAAAGAGGGAATGGCTGAGATGTTAAAGGAGATGGAAAAGGAGATGGAAAATATGGATCCTGAGGAAAAAAAGACGTTAGACAGCTTGGGTTTCAAAATGCCCGATTTCAAAAGCGTCAGGAAGACGGTATCGGGGATGAGCCAGGCTGATATTAACAAGTATCATGAAGAAAGCCGGCTAGTTGTGCCGGCCAAAGATGGTGCCCGGATAGCAATGGTTCAGAAGTTGCCTCCCGTAGCAGATGCGAATATGCCATCTTATCTGCAAAATATCATGGAGGACATAAAGGATGTTTACGGCAGCACTAAAGTTGCTCTGTGCGAGAAAATACTCGATTGGGCGAGGGCCCAGTATCCGGAACCTTCGTCATTAGGAACTGCTGCTACGGGGTTATTGGCCATGGGAAAAATAGAGCCAGCGCTCTTCATAATGGGTACAGCGGTGATGGCGGATCCTAAAGACGTCAATTTGATTAGCAACTTCGGGGCAATGATATCTATGGCAGGAGGAGAGCAGCTCTCTATCCCGCTGCTTAATTATGCGAACAGCAAGGTGCCCGATCATCCTACTATCCTGAATAATCTTGGCCAGGCCTGGTTCGGTTTGGGCGACCTCAAGAACGCAGAGAACTTTTTGAACAAAGCCCTCGCTATCTATCCCATGCATGCCCAGGCGAATCTTACCAAGTCTTATATAGAGTTTGCCAAGGGCAATACCCAGGCAGCAGTTGAGGCCGCAAAGCATAGCATCAAGGAGGAGTATAGCCACGATGCTGACCGATGGCTGGAAGACCTGGATTACGAGATCACTGTTGATGACATTGGCTGGGACTTTCCGATGAAGGCAGATAACCTGGGACTGGCTGGGTTTAATTCGCCCGACTATCCCTTTAATATCGACGACTGCCCGAGGCTTGCAGTAACATGGGAGACATTCAGGGAGAAAATTTCCATCGAAATTGCTAAACTTGAGGAAGAGGAGGATGTACTCGAGGCGAAAGTAGAAAAGATGCTTCCCCAAAGACTCCCGGAAGGAGTGTTTCCGCCTACTATGCTAAAGGCACATTTGAGACTCGGTCGTACTGTTGCCTACACAGAAAATCCCCTTTTGTCGCAATGGGAACGACTAAATGAACGAATTGGTCAAATGGACAAGCGGAAGGAAGAATACGAAGAACGTATACACGAAAAGTGGGTCAGTCTGGACAAAAAGTATAAAGACCTTTTTGGGGAAGGGAAGCCCAACCCTTCGGAAGCGGCATGTAAGGATTATAACCTTCTTTTATCTGAGCGACTAGCTGAAGTAAATGGCTTGTATAAGACCGTTTATGGTGACTATATCAGATTTATGATTAAAAAACTGAACGACGAAACATACTATAATAAATACACCAAGTGGCCGGAACAGTACGATCTTTCCGTGGTAAGAGCAAAATTGACATGGCTTGGATTACTGAATTCGCAGCAGGTGTTGTTTTTGACAAGAAGCATTTATTGTACGGATGAGATTGTAAAATCTAAGGACTCGGGGACACTTAAGAATTTCGACGATGTGGCCTGCCAGTACAAAACTGAACTCAAATTGATCTTCGGAAAGATTACCAGCCAGTGCAGTATCCTTAAAGCTGAACTCGACATCAGCTTACCTAAAGAGTTTAAATTGGAAGCCCTTAAAGGCAGTATTGAGACGAGGATGGCTGATAAAGACAATACGCCCTGGTTGGATGAAGTAACGAAGTTTAGCATGGAAATGGGTATGAAGAAGGGAATCGGATTTGGCTCAGGACCTGTTAGGGTGGATGGTAAGGCGGGAGGTGCCGTTTACGTCAACTATGAGCGCGGTAAGCCTGTTGATTACGGCTTGAAATTATCTGCCGATGTGAAGGTGGGTACAAACATTGTGAAAAATCAGCAGGGAACCGCAAAGCCGCCTAGTATGTGGGATGACAAGGTCATTGAAAATATTAAAGCTGGAAAAGGCTATGATGGTAGCTCAGGCCCTCTGAAAGACGCAGCTATCACCATCATCGGCGTTGAAGCCCAGGTAAGCCTGGTTCAGGGTGCGCCTTCCGTTACAGGAAAGGGTATTCTCAGCGGGCTGAGCATTGGTAAAAAATAAACCATGATGAAAAAGCTTTTTTTGTTGTTGTTGGTCTTTTCTACCGGGGCAGTTCTAGCACAAGAGTGCGATCCGGATAGCTTAGCCAAACTCCCAGGCAGATGGAAGAAGGCTGGGCCGGGTGCAATAAGTGGCATTAAGGCAGATGATCTCGCCAGGGAACGCGCCAACCTCACGAAGATATACAATGCGCTTGCGGCAAAGTATACACCTGTAGGCCTGGTTGTAGACTATGCCCAGGCATTTAGCAAGAACGGCACCCAGAAATGGTACGGCGATCCCTATTATCTCGCGATGTATCTGCTCAGTTATTTATGTGATCCAAACGATCCCGAGAAAAAGAAAATGTATGTGTCTATTGCTAGCTCTACCAATGTAAATGTGATCGCCAATGCTCTGCCGAAATTTGACCTTTATGCAGCCGAGCTGGAGCAGGATGATTTCAGGGGCTACCTGAAAGCTGGTTCAAAACCAGTTTGGAAAGGAGATTACTGGTATTTGGGAGAGGAGGCCGATGCCGACCAGAATATAAAAGGCTACACTACTGAGGAAGTATTCATAGTTACCTATACAGATACGCTTCCTTTCTATTACCTGACAAGAAAAGAATACCTCCACCTGACCAGAGCCCGCATTGAAAAAGAGATCAAGGGCGGGTCGGAGTATCACAACCAATACCTCAGCCGCGTAGATAAATACCTAAACGAAGCAGATGCGGAGTATCTGGCTGAATTGGCTGTGGTGAACTGGAACGACGAAGAGCGTTTCAACGGATTCGGGGAAGAAGGCGCCAAAGGCACGTTCTGGGCCATCAGGCCCAATACGGCCTATTTCAGGAAAAACCTACCCCTGTCAACCCCGCAGTTCATCACCCTGGTGGTCAAGAAAACAAATGACGATGCCGTTTATGAGCAGAATGCGGATGCGATCAGGCAGGCGATCGACCTTAAAATGCTCCGGGGAATGCTCGGTAAATGAGGTTACGCATTCCGTGTATGCATTTGCCCCCTAAACAGATTTAGCCGCTATAAGCCGCTTGAATTAACTACTTTTCCGCTCCAAAATTAAGGAGCTATGATTTCAGTAGTAACGAGGGCATGCCTGTTCATGTTCATCTTTGTTTCTTTATCCGCACGTGCACAGCAACCCAAACCCATTTCCTATAAGGATGTCAGCAGCTGGAAAGCCATCCAGAATTTTTCTGTGACCTTATCGCCCGACGGGCAGTGGATGATGTATGCCTTGCATCCCGTAGAAGGCGATGGCGAGCTGGTGCTTCAAAAAATCAATGACACTATTAAGAAAGTGTATCCTATTGGCGGCAGCCCATCTTTCAGGGCGGAGTTTTCGGAAGATGGGAAATGGCTGGCCTTTAAGGAGTTTCCGAAAGATAAAGATCGGAAGGCAGCAATCAAATCGCCGGGCAAGACCTTGTTCGAAAAACTCTGGCTGGTCAACCTGGGCAGCTGGGAGAAAACAGAATATGAAAAAGCGGGTAACTTCAGTTTCAACGGTCGCGCTTCTTCCCAATTGGCATTACAGGTGATGAAAGAGAAAGCCCCCGGCGCTGGTACAAACGGGGGCAGTGATCTGTTGGTTGTAGACCTGGCTACGAAGAAAACATTTTCGTTAGGTAACGTGGGTGATTTTGGATTTAATAAAGCGGGAGACTGGATGGCTTATACCATAGATGCAGCAGGACAAACCGGCAACGGGATTCACCTGATGAATGTGGTGAACCGCCAGATCTCCGTGATCGATAATGATAAAGCGAATTATTCTTCCTTGAATTGGAACGAAGAAGGCACTGCATTTGCGGCTCTTAAAATGGTGAAGGACGAAAAATTCAAGGCAGATAAAGGATCGGTAGTGGGTGTAAAGAATATTTCTGCGAGTCCTGCTGTGACTGTTTTTGACCCTTTAAAAAACTTCGCCGGATTTCCAGCTGGTATGACGATAAGTCCTAATCGCAGACCTACCTGGTCGGACGATCTGGGCAGGCTGATGTTTGGTATTCAAAAACTGGAGCCGGGCAAAAAAGAAGAACCAGTGGCCAAGGAAGATTCTGTAAAGAAGGATTCATTGAATGCGGCCCAGTTTGCAAAACTAAAGGCCGACACATCCATCAAGTCAATAGATGATCTACAGAAAGCCATTTCAAAAATAAACGGGGAGGGCAAGGTTGCGCCAAGAGATACGGTAAAGCCTGATATGACCATATGGCATTGGAAAGATAAAAGACTGCAGAGTAACCAGCAGGTGAATGAGATGAATGATAAGCGATTGAGTGAACTGGCCGTTTACGATATTACCTCCGCTAAATTTATCAGGGTTCAGGATTCGAGCCTGACCAGCATTAACGTATTGCCAAAACAACTCTATGCTTTGGCGCAAGACGACAGGTCTTACCAACTTGACCGAAACCTGAGTGGCCAGAATTATACAGATGTCTATGTGGTTAACCTGCGGACGGGCGAGAAGCAGAAATTGATGGATAATTTCTATGTTCCGGGATTTGCATCCATGCCGCGGGGTCTTTGGAACGGAACACAGTTTGTATATGGCATGGACGGCCATTTCCATGTATATGATATACCAACTGGAAAGTCCACCAACATCACGGCAAAAGTTCCAACGTCTTTTGTAGATACGGAAGATGATCACAATGTCACCAAGCCGATGCAATCGATTGTCGACATCAGTAAAGACAGCAAGTATCTGTTGATTGGCGATCTCTGGGATATCTGGCAGGTGCCGGTAAATACTATGGAGGCAGCTAAGAACTTAACGGTAAATGGAGCGGCAGAACGAATAAGGTATATGAGAACTTATCAGCTCGATCCTGAGGCAAAAGGTTATGATCCTGCCAAACCTTTGTATGTGGGAACCTATGGTGAGTGGACCAAGAAAAGCGGTATTGCGTTGATCAATGCAGAAAAAAAGGGCTTGAAGCCTGGGGCTGAGATATTGAAATGGGAGGATGCATCGCTAACGGGTTTGCGAAAAGCGAAGAATGCTGAGGTTTATGTTTTCAGCAGGGAGAAATTCAACATGCCAACTGAGTTCTATGCCAGTAGCAATGCCAAACTTGCTGATGAAAAGAAGGTCAGCAGCAATGCGCCACTTGCCGATAAATATGCTTGGAGCAGCGGCGTGCAATTGGTGAACTATATATCAGATAAAGGGGACTCTTTACAGGGAACTTTGTTCCTGCCGGCGAACTACGAGAAGGGAAAGAAATATCCAACCATCGTTTACTACTACGAGAAAATGTCGCAGACCGCGCACAGCTGGACCAATCCAAGTTTTAATGGCGGCGGCTGGAATCCCACCATGTATACCAGTAATGGTTATGCGGTATTCATGCCGGATATTGTTTACAAACTTGACGATCCGGGGATGTCGGCAGTATGGTGTGTATTGCCTGCGGTAAAAGCGGCGATCGCAACGGGTGTAATAGATGCAGATCGAATTGGGATCACGGGTCACTCATGGGGCGGATACCAGACCTGTTTCCTCGCTACGCAAACAACTATGTTCAAAGCTGCGGCTGCGGGTGCGCCATTGACCAACATGATCAGTATGTACGATCTTATTTACTGGAATTCCGGTGGAGGCAATATGGCCATCTTTGAAGCTTCACAGGGAAGGTTCCGCGGGGCGCCCTGGGAGAACTGGGATGCATACTTAAGGAACTCACCGATCTATCATGTGAAGAAAGTAGCGATGCCGCTGTTGATGTTACATAATGATAAAGACGGCGCCGTTGATTTCACGCAAGGCATTGAGTTTTACAATGCGCTTCGGCGTTTGAAAAAGCCGGTGGTATTGATGCAGTATAAAGGCGAGAATCACGGACTTGCGAAATTGGAAAACCGGAAAGACTATAGCGTCAGGATGATGGAATTTTTTGATCATCATTTGAAAGGAGCTCCTGCGCCGGAGTGGTTAAGCAATGGCATCGATAGGTTGAAGCTGGATGAGCATTTGAATAAAGTAAATTTTTGAGGGTCAAAACAAAAAGAGGCTATCTCTTTATGAGACAGCCTCTTCGCCAAAACCACAAATCACACCAACAACATTATTTGGGTAACAACACAGCATCAATAACGTGGATCACGCCATTGCTGCCTGCGAGATCAGCAGTTGTTACAAATGCACTGTTTCCTTTTGCATCTGTCAGCTTCACTTTACCATTATCAACTGATGCAGTCAGGATCTGGCCATTCACTGTTTTCACTTCTGCTTTACCCTTGCCAGCTTTGATGGCAGCAATAACGGCTTTCGCATCGAGCTTACCAGCTACTACATGATAGGTAAGGATACCCGCCAGTGCAGCTTTGTTTTCTGGCTTCAGTAATGTTTCAACAGTTCCAGCAGGAAGTTTTGCAAAAGCATCGTTAGTAGGTGCGAATACAGTAAAAGGACCTTTTCCTTTCAGTGTTTCAACAAGACCCGCCGCTTTTACCGCAGCTACAAGCGTAGTGTGGGCCGGTGAACCTACAGCTACATCAACAACGTCCTTTGTTTGAGCAAAGCTGTTGTTTGAAATAAAAAGAATCGACAAAACGGAGAACGCAAGAATAATCTTTTTCATAAATGTTTTTTGTTTGAATGATCAGGACTATAGAACATCATAATGCACATGCGGTTCTATTTTTACATGGCATTAACAGTTATTTATTGAATGTGGCAGGAAAGCAAAAGATATTCGTGAAAAGAATGAACAGTCCTTCAGCAAGGACTGCAATGCATTGAAAACAAGCAGCTCGCACTGCTTTGCATCGCGGGTCCCAGACTGCCCCATTTGGAGTTATCAACATTTTGGCGTACATTTGTCCCATTCATATATTCTCTCCGCCCGACTGGACATCCCCGTGACAAGATTCCTCAAGTCAATTTGGTTAGACTATATACCATCTGATCTTTTTTCGGATGTTCATTTTTAAAC